>NZ_CP046207.1 GCF_012570145.1 Enterobacteriaceae endosymbiont of Donacia provostii | reverse complement strand
TACTTAATTTTATTTAAAATAATAATAAACAATTTTCTATTTACTTCATATACTTTTCTTATATTACATTAGTTTGTTTTAATATTCAATTTTTTTTTTTAAAAAAAAATGATTATAAAGGGATTATATAAATTTTTTTTGTTTATGATTTTTCTTCACCTTTTTACTACCTGCTATCCCGAGTTTTACTACCTGCTATCCCGAGTTTTACTACCTGCTATCCCGAGTTACTACCTGCTATCCCGAGTTTTACTACCTGCTATCCCGAGTTTTACTACCTGCTATCCCGAGTTTTACTACCCTGCTATTCTGAATTAGAATAAAATATGATTTTTAAAAATTTTATTAAATTATCTTGACATATAAAAAAAAAAAGATATAATTAACCTTAATTATTATTTTTATAGGATGTTTTTATTAATAATAAATCTTTTATTTAATTCATATATAGCTTTAGTAGAAAATAATATTGTTTTAAACTTTTACGGAGAGTGAAAAAAAATAGTATTACTCTATAAATTACAGTATATTTAAAATACTATAAAAATTATCCATTTTTTGATTTGAAATTAGAATATTTTAAATCAATATATTTTATATGTATAAAAAAAAAAAAAATTTTTACGAAAGAATTCGTTTACTCATTAATAAAAGTAATGTTATAAATAAAAAAAAAACAAAAAAAAAAGAAAAAAAAAAAGAACTATGTTTGAGAAAAAAAAAAAGTATTAATATACAAAATTTTTTTCCAAATATCTCAAAAAATAGAAGAGCTGTACCTAATATTATCTTACGTAGTTCTTTATTTGGTATTTTAAAAAAAGGATATAGAAGATATGAAAGAAATATCTTAAAAACATCACTAAATGATTTTATTATAAAATTTACTGGAGAAAGTTTAGATCAATCAGATTTAGATGTATGGTTAGAATGTTTGTATCGATTTTCAAAAGTACCATTTGGAGAAAAAGTTATTTTTTCATCTTATTCTTTTTTAAAATCCATAGATAGAAAAACAGGTAAAAAAGACTATGAATGGTTAAAATCATCTTTAATTAGGTTATCTATCTGTAGTATAGAAATTAATTATAGAGATTATTTCTATATAGGTCATCTGTTACAAGAATGGTATAGAAATGATAAAACTAAAAAAAATGTTATTTTTTTAAATAAAAATATAATATCTTTCTTTACTCAATCTATTTGGACTATAATTTCTTTAAAAGAAAGAAAAAAGCTAAAAAAAAGACCATTATCGCAATGGATACATTGTTTTTATTGTACTCATAATGTCCCCTTATATTATAAGGTAATAACTTTAAAAAACTTATGTGGAAGTAAAATTATTATTTTATGGAAGTTTAGACAAATTCTAAAAAAATCTTTATTTGAAGTTTCATTAGTTACAGGATGGAGTTGTTGGATAGATAAAAATGATATTGTACATGTTATTAAAAAATGACAATTTTACTTTAAATATAATTTATGTTATGATGAAATAAAACTATTTATATAAATACATATGTTAAATAAAAATAACAATATTATTATTAATAATAATATAAGTGATATAAAAAATATCTTTTTAAATTTAAATAATCAAAATAAAGAAAAGATCATTGCTTTTTTAGGTCCATTATATAGTTATTCTCATCTAGCTGTATTAACTTACATTAATAATTTTTTTTTTAAAAAAAAAATTATTAATGTAAGTTGTCATAATTTTAATGAAATTTTTTTACATATTAAAACAGGTATAATTCAAATAGCTATAGTTCCTATAATAAATAATCATACAGGAATTATTAAAGAAGTATTAAAATACTTAAAGAAAAATAGTACTTATGTAAAAATAAAAACAACTATAAAGTTACCCATTAAAAACTGTTTAGTTACCAAAAAAAAAAATATTTTTTTAAATAAAATAAAAAAAATCTATAGCCATAAAGAACCATTAAAACAATGTAGTTCTTTTATAAAAGAACATCCACTATGGGAAATAAAATACTGTTCAAGTACATCTTTTGCTATGAATTTCATTAAAAATTCTTCTTCACAAGATAATCTAGCAGCTATTGGAAATGAAATAGCTGCTAGATTTTATAATCTATATATTATAAAAAAAAATATATCAAATAAAAAAAATAATGAAACTACTTTTCTAGTTTTAAAAAAAAATTAATACTTCCTACAAATATCTATATCGATTATATTATCAATATTACCATGAATTATAACATTATTTTTAACCCATGAAGATCCACTTCTTACATGAAGATTATTTACAAAAACCTCAATCATATTATCTTCATCTAATCCATCAAATTTTAATACTCCAGGAGTTAAAACTTCAACATTTTGGAAGAAAATATTTTTAAATCTTGGTATATTTTTATCTTCACTTATTTTGCCACTATAATGAGTATCTAAAATAATAGGATTTTTAACATTAAAAATACAAACATTTTCATAATAAATATCAGTAACTAATCCCCCTCTAGTAATATCACTTTTAATTCTAATTCCATTAGTTGCATTTTGTAATGTTAAATTTTTAACAAGAACATTACTAACTCCACTATTTGTTTCACTTCCTATTGACATACCATGTCCATGACCAAAATTATTATCTATTATAGATATATGTTTAGATGGCCCATTTTTACCAGCTTTAATAGCTATATTATCATCTCCTGTATTAATATTAGAATGTGTAATTGTTATATTTTGAGAAGAAGAGGGATCTATACCATCAGTATTACGAGCATCAGAAGGAGTATTTATTTCTATACCCCAAATAGTTAAACCATTTGTATTATAGGGTACAATATGAAAATTGGGAGAATTTATTAAATGTAATTTGTATATAGATATATTTTTTCCTGACTTAATATCAATTAAATGAGGATTATTTTGTTTTTTATGTTTAATTTTTGCTTCTGTAGCTAATTGCCACCAAGTATATTTCTTATTTTTTAATATACTACCCCCTTGACCGTCAATATATCCTTCTCCATATAAACCACTATTTTCCCCTTTTAAAGTTATAAAGGGATTACATCCTTTACCTATATTATCTAACTCTCCACATATTTGATTACCCTTATCATATAAGTTAGGATCATTAATTGCTGAAAGTATAACTCCCTTATTAATTAAAATTCCACCAAAAGATGGAATAATAATAGGTCCTGAAAAAAAATAATTATCTCCTTTACTGGAAGGTAATAAGCTAATTATCTTATGTTGTTTAGCACAACCTACAATAGCATTATTAATTTCATTAGTAAAATCTTTTTTATTATCTGCTATTAATATTTTACATACTTTAGGTATTACTGGTTCATGAACAGCACGTGTATCTTGTGCATATACATGTGTATGAAAAAATAAAACTGTAATTATAAATATACTATTAAAAAAAATATTTTTAACATGCCTATAAAATAAATTATTCATTTTAAATTAATTCATATTTATAATAAATATATGAATATTATATGACATTTATTTTAAATAAAAATTGTCTTTAATCAAAAAAAATTAAGTTAACTATCTTGAACACAAAAAACAACTAAGGCATCACTAACAATTTCTTTATCCATTTTATCATTTAAAAAATCAACATAAAAATGTAAAGGATCATGAAAATACATATTTCTTATAGCAGAAGAACTCCAAGCACTATTAAATCTATCAACTATAGGCCACCCATAATTACTTAATAAATCATTTCCTGAATGGATATGATAGAAATCTAATAGTTCTTCTTTAGTAGGTAATCTTAAATTTCTTGATTTACAAAATTCTTCAGCATTATACCAAGTAAATTTTGCCCAATCTTCATTTAAATAATGATTTACTTGATCTCCTGTACGTTCAGTAGATAATGTAGGTCTATAAAATTTCAAATTATTTACAGATATAAAATCTGGCATATGACCATACATTTTAGCATATACACTTTTAGGACTAGTAGGAACAGAAAAAACTACAGAAATTTCTTTACTAACACAATCGTCTGCACTAATTTTAAAAAAAGTACGTACTCCAATACCATGAGGATCAGAAACTTTAACTTTTAATTCCCCATCTTTATTTGTATAAGATATAAAATGATTACCATCATAAGATGTATTATTAGTTAAATCATCAAAATGATAATCTCCATTATCTTCTCTAACATATCCTGCTCGATCCATAGCTATTACTTTAGTTATTTTAACTTCAGAAGAAGGTATACCCTTACCATGTTTATCAAAAACTTTTATCAGAAAATGAAAAGATTCATTTACCTTCAACAATAAATTAGAAGGAGTAGTTACAACTTGCATATTATCTGTATATGCATTAGTAACATGAATTTTTGCACCAATTTCCTTATTACAAACATCATTAATCTTTACTCTTATTAAAGCTGTTCCAGGAGTTAAACTTTTAAGAATTGCAGTATAAGTTCCTTTAGGATTTTCATGTACTTTACTAATTTTTATATTATAAAGACGAGGAAAATTACCATTTTCAACTACAAAACTAATATTTTTTATATTTATTAAGGGTTCGTTATTTACATCTCTAGCATCAAAAGTAACTTTTGCCTCTTCGGAATTTATTAATATATAATTAGGGTAAATACTAAAATTAGAATTATTTTTATCTATTAATGGATAAATAACATTAATTTTGATATAAGAAATATCATTACGGTTACTTAATGCATCATAAGCTATTACTTTAACTTTATAAGAATTATTTTGTGTTTTTTTAAAATCATAACTAGGTAATTTAATTATGTAGTCACCATTAAGAATTTTCATAGAACCTCCATTTCTAAAAAAACTATCTTGACTATGAAAACTTATATTAATATTTTTGTTTACAGAATTAATTATTAGTCCTAAAGAATGTTCACTTTTAGGATATCCTGAAATTTCTTTTTTTGTTGATAATTTAATCAAAAATTTTTTTCTATATTTTAAAACAATATTATTATCTCTTTTCACAAAATCATATCTATTATCATAAGATGATGAAAATATATTATGTACTTTATTATGTATTTGATCACTAAAAGATGAATTTAATTTTAGATTTAAATACCCTCCAAATTGAATATTATCTTTACCATAATTAGTTTTTATTTTTTCTATAACAAAAGATAAAACAGGAATAGGAGTGTATTTAATACTAAATGAATAAATTGAAGGAGAAAATAATTTTTCATGTTTTTCTAAAAAATCACTTTGTTTAAATCCTATGTTTCCATAATATTTTGTATAACTTAATTTAAATAATATTTCTGGTAACTTTAAAAAATACCCTTCTGCATTAATATCCCATCCTGCAGCAGGTTTTGAAAAAAATTCATCATCATTTATATTATCATATAAATTATTATTTTTTTCCGTATATAAAAAACTTTTATTTTGATGCCACCATCTACTTAATCCATAATATGTATTAGCACTAATTTTAAAAAACTCACCCCATAATTCTAAACCTAAACTAACTCTTGTATTATCTAAAGATATATCATAGTCTAAAAAACTATTTATTCCTAATAAGTACTTATTGTCTAATGATAGTTTTCTCAATCCAAAACCTAAGTTATTTTGATTTCTATTGTCTGTTCTATGTATACTATTTTGTATAAAAAGAATATAATCTTCCTTTTCTATAAAAGGAAATAATAAATCTAGTTCTGAATTATTCAGATTCAAATTATCATTTAAATTTATCTTAACTAAAGATTTTCCATTTAACTGAAATTTTTCAAATATCCTATACATAGTTAATTTAACTATGTTATTAAGTTTTAAATTGAATCTATTTAAAATGTTAGACTTTATATTTTCTATAAATACTTCTCTATTAGAGAATTTTTTTTTCGCTAAAAAAAATAAATTAAAAATATTATTCTCAGAATCATCATTACTTTGTATATTTGTTTTATATATGTCTGAAATATAACTTGATCTTCCTGAATAATTACTATGATAATTTTTCTTTATATTACTCCATTTTATTTCATCTTCTTCTAAAGATTTTTTAAAAAACAAGTTTTGCAAAACATTATTGGTTTCTTCATTTATCAAAATATTTGTATTTTTATTATTTTTAGATTCTAATTTTTTTCTAATTAATATTAAGAATGATTTATATTGATTTTCTAATACATTTAGATAAATTTCTTTTCTAAGATTATTAATTCTATTTTTGTTCACATAGAAGTTAACATTTTGTTTTTCTTTTTTTATAATTTTATTCTTAATTATTGTTTTAGTATAGATAGCTTGTGTAGCTAACAGATTAATAATTACATAAAATAAGATTATCTTTTTTATCTCTTTAAAGATGTAGTAGATTTTTTTTTTCAT
>NZ_CP046206.1:393802-453917 GCF_012570145.1 Enterobacteriaceae endosymbiont of Donacia provostii | reverse complement strand
TTTATAATCCAAATAAAATTTAATTTTATATAGTTATTTAATAATAATAAAACTATCTAAATAATTTATAAAATTTTTAAAAAATAATATTTTTAATTTTTTAATTTATAAAAATAATATAAAATATCCATATATAATTTTTTAATATTAATATTATTTTTAGATGATACAAAATAAAATTTAGTTATATATTTATACTGTATTATTTTCTTTTTAATATAGAATGTTAAAGATTTTAAATCTTTTAATAAATCTATTTTATTTAGAATAATCCATTGTTCTTTAAACAATAAAGTTTTATCATATTTAATAATTTCATTGTTTATTGTATCTATAATATTAAATACATCATCTTTTTTATAAATTAATGAAATATCTATAATATAAAAAATTAAATTACAATATTTAAAATGTTTAATAAAACTTAATCCTAATCCTTTATTCAAAAAGGAATCTTTAAAAATACCAGGTACATCTAATATAGAAATATTAGAATTATTTAATTTATTTTGAATAATATTTAAAATAGGTTTTTTAGTTGTAAAAGGATAATAACTAATTTTATTTTTAGAAGAAGAAAGAACATTAATTAATGTTGACTTACCAGTATTAGGTAATCCTAAAACACCTATATTAACTTTTAAAATTAATTCTAATTTAATTTTTTTTTTCTGACCTAAAATACCTTTAGTTTTTTTATATGGAGTTCTATTTATGGAAGATTTAAAATTAATATTACCTAATCCATTTTTACCTCCTTTTACAATTAAAAATTTTTGATTATGTTTATCTAAACATGATAAAATTACATTTGTTTTAAAATCAATAATTTTTGTTCCTAATGGTACTTTTAAAATTAAATCTTTACCATTTTTACCAGTACGTTGTTTATTTTTGCCAGGAAAACCATTTTTTGCTATATAATTATTTTTATAATAAAAATTTCTTAAATCATTAATATTATGATCTGCTGTAATATATATACTCCCCCCATTACCACCATTACCTCCATCAGGACCTCCCTTAGGAATAAATCTTGCACGATGAAAACTAATACATCCATCTCCTCCTTTACCAGCTTGAACATATATAATTGCATAATCAAAAAATTTCATTATGACCCCGTTTAAAAATATATTTACTTATATAAAAACTTAATATTTTTTTATAAAAAATATAATTTTAATAAAAAAATTTATTCTTTATGATTATTAAATATTAACTATATTAATATACATTTTTTTTCTTTTTCCTTTATGATTAAATTTCACAATACCATTTATTTTAGAAAATAAAGTATGATCTCTACCACATCCTACATTTTGCCCAGCATGAAATTTAGTACCTCTTTGTCGTACTAATATATAACCAGGTTTAACTTTTTCTCCTCCATAACATTTTATTCCTAATCTTTTAGAATGTGAATCCCTACCATTTCTTGATGATCCTCCTGCTTTTTTATGTGCCATATAATTTTTTTCCTTTTATATTAAAGATATAATTTTAATAATTTTAACATTAGTAAATAATTGACGATGACCTTGTGTTTTACGATAATGTTTTCTTCTACGAAATTTAATTATTTTAATTTTTTTGTTTTTACCATGAGAAATTATTTTACCAATAATTTTTCCTCCTTGTACTAAAGGATTTCCTATATTTAATTTATTTTCATTATAAATTAATAAAATATTATGAAATTCAATTTCATCTCCAATTTTTCCTGTTATTTTTTCTAATTTTATATTTTGACCCTGTATAACTTTATATTGTTTTCCACAACTATCAAAAATAGCATACATTAACGTATAATCCTTATAAAAAATTGATTAATATAAACATATTATAAATTTAATATTTATTATATTTTTATATTAATAATTTTAATTTTTTATTCTTATAATTTTTGCACCTAAATTAATTAATTTATTTTCTATGTTTTCATATCCTCTATCGATATGATTAATATCACTAATTATAGTAATTCCTTTAGCTATACATCCCGCTAACACTAAACTTATCGCAGCTCTTAAATCAGTAGCTTGAATTTTAGTTCCATAAAGTATATTAACTCCTTTACAAAATACTTGATTATTTTTAATAAATAGATTAGCACCCATCTTAATTAGTTCATATATATAAATAAAACGATTTTCAAATATGGTTTCTGTTACTATACTTTTACCTAATGCTATACAATTTAATAAAGTAAATTGGGGTTGAATATCTGTAGGAAAATTAGGATATGGACCTGTTATTATATTAACAGCTTTAGGTCTTTTATTTGTCATATCAAGACTACACCAATTTTTACCTATTTTAATTATTGCACCCATATACATTAATTTTTTTAATAAAGTATTTAAATATTTAGGATTGGTATTTTTACATATAATTTTACCTTTAGATATAGCTGCAGCTATTAAAAAAGTTCCAGTTTCAATTCTATCTGACATTATAGTATAAACACCTCCTGATAATTTTTTAATACCTGTAATAATAATTTTATTAGTTCCCTCTACTTTAATATTTGCACCTATTATATTTAAAAATTTAATTAAATCTTGTATTTCAGGTTCTTTAGCAGCATTTTCAATAATAGTTATATTTTTAGCATAAACTGCAGCTAAAATACTATTAATAGTAGCTCCTACACTACTTTTTTTTATAAAGATATGTGTTCCTTTAAACTGATTATTTATAGATGCTATAATAAAATCATTTTTGATATTAATTTTTGCACCTAATTTTTTTAAATTTTTAATATGTAAATCAATTGGTCGTTTCCCTATAGAACATCCTCCAGGTAAGTACATTTTTATTTTTTTAAAACGTACTAATAAAGTACTTAATAACCAAATAGAAGCTCTAATTGATTTAATTAATTTTTTTGAAAGAATACAATGTGAATTTAAATTATTTGCTTTAATTATTAAAGATTTACCTCTTTTTATTGTTACACCTAAATTTAAAAGTAATTTAATAGTTATATCTACATCTTTAATTTTAGGAATATTTTTAATTTCTATTAATTCAGTTGTTAATAAAGATGCAAATAAAATAGGTAAGGCAGAATTTTTAGATCCAGAAATATAAACTTCTCCTTTTAATTGTACTGGACCTTTAATTAAAAATTTATCCATATAAACTCTATAAGTTTTAATAAAAAAAGTTTAATTTTGAAATAAAAATATTTTAAATATTAACGTTTAGAAAATTGAGGACTACGTCTTGCTTTTTTAAAACCATATTTTTTACGTTCTACTTTTCTATCATCCCTAGTAATAAAACCTGCTTTTTTTAAAATTTTTCTAAAAAAATGATCATATTTTATTAATGCTCTAGTAATACCATGCCTAATTGCTCCAGCTTGTCCTGATAGTCCTCCTCCCTTTACAGTAATATAAAAATCTAATTTATTCTGCATTTCTATTAATCTTAATGGTTTTAATATCATAATACGATGTGTATTTCTATTAAAAAAAACATTTATTTTTTTTTTATTAATTATAATATTACCATTACCATTTTTCATAAAAATTCTAGAAGAAGCTCTTTTTCTTCTTCCTGTAGCTTGATAATCATAATTTATCTTATTCATTCATTAATATCCTTAATATAATTATTGAATATTTAAAATTTTATTTTTTTGTGCTATATGCTTATGTATTAAACCTTTATATATCTTTAACCTATTTAACATTAACATTCCTAATTTATTTTTAGGCAACATTCCTTTTACAGAATGTTGAATAACTTTACAGGGATTTTTAATTATTAATTTTTCTAATGATATTTTTTTTAAACCTCCTGAATATTCACTGTGACTATAATAAAATTTATTTTTTAATTTATTTCCAGTAATTTTAATTTTATTAGCATTTATAACTATAATATAGTCACCTATATCAATATAGGGTGAATATAAAATTTTATGTTTACCCATTAAATAATGGGAAATCATACTAGATAATCTTCCTAAAATTTTTTGTTCTGCATTTATAAGAAACCATTGACGATTAAATTTTTTATTTAATAAAATATTCATTTTGTATATACCTAAAAAAATAAATAATTTTATTTAATTATTTATTTTAAATTTTTTAATAAAAAAATATATATTTTTATTAAAATATGATAATATAATTGAATAATAAATGCAATTAGTCTTTTTATTTTTAAATTATTCTATCTAAATAATAGATAAATAATATAATTTATGTAATACGAATAATATTTTGTATAATAAATTTATTTATTTTAAATAAAATATTTTTTTATTTTATTGGTGAATTTTATGAGTATAATTTCTACAAAAAAAAAAAAAGCTAATTTAATTAAAATATTTAAAAATTTAATAAAAAAAGAAAAATTTAGTACTCAAACTGAAATTGTTCATGCTTTACAAGAAGAAGGATTTAGTAATATTAATCAGTCTAAAGTGTCTAGAATGTTAACTAAATTTGGTGCAGTTAGAATTAGAAATACAAAAATGGAAATGGTATATTGTTTCCCTTTAGAATTAGGAGTTCCCAATACAACAAGTCCATTAAAAAATTTAGTTTTGGATATTGATTATAATGACATTTTAATTATTATTCATACAAGTCCTGGAGCTGCACAATTAATAGCAAGACTATTAGATTCTTTAGGAAAATCAGAAGGTATATTAGGTACTATTGCTGGAGATGATACTATTTTTGTAGTACCTACTCGTTTTTTTAAAACTATTCAATTATATAGCTCTATTCAAAGTTTATTTGAACAAAAAATATAATTTTACTAATTATTAAATTTTTTATATTTTAATGTATTTTATACCATTCATGTATGGTTGTAATATTTTAGGTATTTTAATATTTCCATTTTGTAACTGATAATTTTCTATAATTGCTGCTAATGTTCTACCAATAGCTAATCCAGAACCATTTAAAGTATGTATAAATTTAATTTTATTATCTTTTTTTCTTTTATATCTAGCTTTAATTCTTCTTGATTGAAAATCCCCCATATTAGAACATGAAGATACTTCATAATATTGATTTTGTGAAGGAAACCATACTTCTAAATCATAAGTTTTACTAGAAGAAAAACTCATATCTCCTGTACATAATAACATTTTTCTATATGGTAAATTTAATAATTGTAATATTTTTTCTGCATTTGCAGTAATTTCTTCTAAATTTTTATGAGAAAATTCTGGTTTAACTAATTGAACTAATTCTACTTTATCAAACTGATGTGTTCTTATTAATCCTTTATTATATTTACCATATGAACCAACTTCAGATCTAAAACAAGGACTATGTGAAACATATTTAATAGGTAATTGATCTTCCTTTAAAATTTTATTATATACTAAATTAGTTAATGGTACTTCTGCTGTAGGAATTAAAAAATATTTATATTTATTATTACTTTTAAAATTTTTTATATGAAAAAGATCTTTACTAAATTTAGGTAATTGACCAGTACCATATAAAGCTTCTTCCTTAACTATATAAGGGACATATATTTCTTGATAATTGTGTTGATTTATATGAATATCTAACATAAATTGAATAA
This sequence comes from Enterobacteriaceae endosymbiont of Donacia provostii, assembly GCF_012570145.1. GTDB lineage: Bacteria > Pseudomonadota > Gammaproteobacteria > Enterobacterales > Enterobacteriaceae. The sequence continues at coordinate 448,352 of NZ_CP046206.1, read as the reverse complement.
GTATTCTATATAAATATGCTATTTTACCTTTTAATACAAAAAATTTTGATCCACTTAAATTAACACCAGATTCAATATCAATTCCATTATGTAATAAACCTAATTCTAAATGATCTTTAATTATAAAATTAAAATTATTTATTTCCCCCCATTTTTTAATTTCTTTGTTATTTAAATTATTTTTTCCTATAGGAACATCTTCATGGGGTAAATTAGGAATAGAATTATAAATATTCTTTATATTTTCTATTATATTATTTAATATAGATTTATATTTTAATATATTACAATTAATAATAATCGATTTTTTTTTTAAATTATTAATATTATTATCTTTTTTAGATAAAATATAAGAAATTTTATTTTTTTCTATTTGTAATTTTTCTATTTTAGAATGAAAAATTTTTCTTTCTTTTTCTAATTTATTAATTAAATTAATATCTAAGTGAAAATTTCTTGTTTTTAATATTTTATATACATAATTAATATTATTACGTAATAATTTTATGTCTAACATATTTTATCTCTATAAAATATAATATAATCATTTTATTATACAAAATAAAATATATATTATTAATAAATATTTTTTTAAAAAGAATTTAAATGTTATATACTTTATGTATAAAATTATAAATATTTCAAATAATAAAATATTATGAAAAATATTAAAAAAACTAGTTTACTTATTATAGGTTCTGGACCTGCTGGTTATACTGCTGCTATATATGCATCAAGAGCAAATTTAAATCCTATTTTAGTAACAGGAAATAATATTGGAGGTCAATTAACAAAAACATTTAATATAGAAAATTGGCCTGGAAATTATCCTAAAATATCGGGACAAAAATTAATGGATAATTTATATAATCATACATTAGTATTTAATACTAATATTATTAACGATACAATAATAAAAATTATTAATTTTAAAAAATCTCCTTTTCTTTTAGAAGGTAATTTAAATCAATATATATGTAATAGTATTATTATTGCTACTGGATCTAATCCAAAATATCTAGGTTTAGATTCAGAAAAAAAGTTTTTAGGTAAAGGAGTATCATCATGTGCAGTTTGTGATGGTTTTTTTTTTCATAATAAAATAGTAACAGTTATTGGTGGAGGTAATACAGCTATAGAAGAAGCAATATATTTATCTAAAATTACTTCTAAAATTCATTTAATACATAGAAAAACTTTTTTTAATGCTGACAAAATATTGCTTAATAAATTAAATAATTTAATAAAACAAAAAAAAATAATTTTACATACACCTTTTATATTAAAAGAAATTTTAGGTAATGAAAAGGGAGTAAATAGTATTAACATAATTTCTCTAATTAATAATAAAATTATTAATATATCTACATTTGGTGTATTTATATTAATAGGTACTATTCCTAATAGTAAACTTTTTAAAGGTAAATTAAAATTAGATAAAAATGGTTATATTATTACAAATAATTATAATTTAAATAACATAAATTTTACACAAACAAGTATTCCTGGAATTTTTGCAGCTGGTGATGTTATGGATAAAAATTATAGACAAGCAATTACTTCAGCTGCTACAGGATGTATAGCTGCATTAGATGCACAAAAATTTTTAAATAAAATTAATAATTAATTTATTTAATAAATTATTAAATTTAACGACTACGAAAAATTATTCTACCTTTTTCTAAATCATATGGAGTCAATTCTACTGTAACTTTATCTCCAGTAAGAATACGAATATAATTTTTTCTCATTTTTCCTGAAATATGTGCAGTTATAATATGTCCATTTTCTAGTTTAACATGAAAAATTGTATTAGGTAGGGTATTTAATACTATACCTTGCATTTCTATATTATCTTTTTTAGACATTAATTATTCCTTATAAATATTAATTATTTTATAATAATATTATTTTTAATATAATTACAGTAATATTTGTTTTTATTTATTAAATTATTATGTTTCCCTTTTTCAATTATAGAACCATTATCCATTAAATAGATATAATTAACTTTTTTTAAAATATTAATATTATGTGTTATAATTATAATTGTTTTTTTTTTAAAAATAGATAAAATTAAATTTATTATTTTAATAGATGAATTTTTATCTAATCCTTCTGTAGGTTCATCTAATAATAATAAATTACCATTGTGAATAATAATTCTTGCAATACCTAATTTTTTTAGTTCCCCTCCAGATAATAATCTTCCCCCATCCCCCATCCATGTATTTAAACCTTTGTTATTTAACAATTGTTCAAGTCCTACTAATTTTAAAATTTTTTTTAAATAAACATCATTAATATTTTTATTATTTTGATTATTTAATAAAATATTATTTCTTAATGTATCACTAAAAAGATATATTTTTTGAGTCATTACACTTATATTATTTCTTAATAAATTTAAACTCCAATTTTTTAAATTATCTTCATTTAGATAAATTTTACCTTTTATAGGATTCCATGCTCTTGTTAATAACATAAATAATGTTGATTTTCCACTCCCATTATGTCCAGTAATAGCTACTTTTTGATATTTTTTTACATTTAAAAATAAATTTTTTAAAATATATGGATTTTTTCTTTTAAAATAAAATGATAAATTATGTATTTTTAATACATAAAAATAATGATTTTTTTTTACATATTTTTTTTTAAAAATTATTTTAGGTTTTTTTTCTATTAAATAAAAAATTTTTTTTGCTGATAAAAATATTTCGTGCATATTTTGAAATATATTATGTAAAGGAAATAGTATTTTATAATATGTAATAAAAAATAATATAAAAAATATAATTTGATATTTTAATATATTTTGATTTTTATAAAAAAGAAATAATATTATTAGTATATTAATACTAATGATAATATTCATTAATAATTTTGATTTAATATCATAATAATGTTTTTTTAATTGGATTGTTTTAAATTTTTTTTCTAGATTATTAATTTTATATGATATAAATTTTATTCCTTGAAATATCTTATATTCTGTATGCTGTAATATAAAATTATTTAAATAAAAATAATATTTTTCTTTTAATAGAAGATATTTTTTTCCTATAATTTTTCCCTTTTGATAAAAATAAAAAAAATAAAATACTATTAAAAATAGTATAGTAATATTTAATATTATAAAAAATATAAAATTAGTAATAATTAAATAAATTAAAACAATAATAGTTATTATACTAATTACTATTATAGGTATAAATACTTTTATATATAAAAAATCCAAATTTTCAATATCTGAAATTAACATATTTAATATTTTAATATTAAATATTGTAGTTAAATTAGATGGATATAAAGGAAATATTTTATTAAAAATTAATATTCTTAAATTATTTAAAAAATATAAAGTATTATTATGTTGAATAATTTTTTCAAAATATTGAATAATAATTTTTATTATAGTAATTATTCTTATCATAATAGTAGGTACTATATAATTATAGTAAGTATTATTTATCCCACTTAAAAAAGTATAAGTTAATAAAGATCCAGAAATTAAAGTTAATAACAAACTAATTATATTATTAATTATAGATAATAATAAACCTAAAATAATTTTTTTATAAAATTTGTTATTATATCTAAAATAAAGAAATAAATAAAACATTTTAAAAAACTCTTTTAGAAAAAATTTTTTTTTTATAAAAATTTTTATGAAATAGTATTTTTTTAATTTTTCCGTTTTTCATATACCATATTTTATTATAGTAATTAATTTGATCGATATTATGTGTAATAGTTATACTAATATTAGTAGGTAATAAATTTGTTTTTATTGTTTTTATAATATCATATTGGCTATTAATATCTATATTAGCTATAGGTTCATCTAATAATAATAAAATATGTTTTTTTATTAATGCTCTAGCAATAAGAATTTTTTGAATTTGTCCTACTGATAAACAAATATTTTCTTTATTAATAATAGTATTAAGTTTGTTAGGTAATTTTTTTAAAAAATGTATTATATGAGTTTTTTCAATAATATTTTTTATTTTAATTTTATCTATTTTTTTAGAAAAACATAAATTTTTTTTAATTGTTGTATCAAATAATTGTGAATTTTGTTGTACACATGATAAATATTTATACCAACTACATAAATTAATTTTATTAAATTCAATATTATTTATTTTTAAAGACCCTTCATAAGGAATAATTCCAAGAAAAACATTAAATAATGTTGTTTTTCCGGATCCATTAGGACCAGTAATAACTATATTATTACCAGAAAATATTTTAAAAGATATAGGACCTATTAATATATTTCCATGATTATCTTTAACAATTAAATTAGTAGCTTTAATTTTTATTTTTTTTATTTTTTTTAAAAAAAATTGTTTTTTTTTATTTAAAATAATAGATTTATCTTCTATTAATTTAATAATATTATTTGCAGATCCAATAGCTTTAGATTTTATATGATATAATAAACCTAAATTATTAAAATTTTGAAAATATTCAGAAGTAATAAGAAGTATAAAAAAACTATGTATTATTTTAATATTTTTATTATAAAAACCAAAATTTATTATATGTAAATATGAAAAACTAAAATACATAATAATAAAAGCTAAAGAAAGAGAAGAAAAAAATTCTAAAATAGTAGAAGTTAAAAAAACAATTTTTAATATTTCAAGATTTTTTTTTCTAAGTTTTTCAATAAATAATATCATTTTACTTATTTCAATTTTTTGAAAATTAAATATTCTAATAGTTTCTATACCTTTTAATCTATCAAAAAATATACCACTTAAAATAGATAATATTTTAAAATTTTTTTTATTTTTATTTATAGTTTTTTCTCCAATTAATACAATAAAAAATATTATTAAAAAACTAACAATAATTAGTATTATTCCAAATATCCAACTAATGAAAAATATATTAATTAAAATAATTAATGATGATATTTTGACTGTAAAATATTGAGGTATATATTTATTATAATAATCATGTAAATTTTCTATATTATTTATAATTAAAGATAAATGATTTCCAATTGAAGATTTTTTAGAATAGTGAAAATATTGAGATGTTACTTTACGTAAAATTTTTTTTTTAATAATAACTTTTATTTTTTGACTGTATAAAAAATTATATTTATCTATAAAAATAGATAATATCAAGTTTATTAATAAACATAAAAACATAATTTGATAATATAAAAAATTATATTTTTTATTTATTTTTAAAAATAAAAATTCTATTTGTTTTGATAACATCCAATTTTTAATTATTAATACACATATGTTAACAAAATTTAAAAAATAAGATATTATTAATATATCTTTTGCTAAAAAACTGTTTTTTTTTAACCAAAAAATTATTTTTTTTTCTTTATATATATTCATTTTAAATAAATTATTTTATTAAATAAAAAAAAGTATACTATGTTGAATATATCAACATAGTTATATATTTTATAATTTTTCTTCAATTCTAATTAATTGATTATATTTTGCATTTCTATCAGAACGACTCATAGAACCAGTTTTAATTTGATCTGCGTTTATACCAACAGCTAAATCTGCAATAAACGTATCTTCTGTTTCTCCAGATCTATGAGATATAATAATTTTATATCCTGCTTTTTTAGCTAATTTTATTGTAGATAATGTTTCTGTAAGAGATCCAATTTGATTTAACTTAATCAAAATAGCATTAGCAACTTTATTTTTAATACCTTTTTCTAAAAATTTAGTATTTGTGGCAAATAAATCATCTCCTACTAATTGTATTTTTTTGCCTAATATTTTTGTTTGATATATATATCCCTTCCAATCATTTTCATCTAAACTATCTTCTATCGAAGTAATAGGATATTTTTGAATTAAATTTTGTAAAAAAAGTGTAAATTCTTTGGAAGAAAGATGAATATTTTCACTTTTTAAAAAATATTTATTATTATCAAATAATTCAGATGCGGCACAATCAATAGCAAAGGTAATATCTTTACCAATTGTATAACCAGCATTATTAACAGCTCTTGAGATTATATCAAATGCTTCTGTATTATTTTTTAAATTAGGAGCATACCCACCTTCATCTCCAACTGATGTAATTAAATTATTTTGTTGAAGTACAAATGCTAAATGATGAAAAATTTCTGAACCGTAACGTATTGCTTCTTTAATACTTTTTGCACTAATAGGCTGTATCATAAATTCTTGTATATCTAAATTATTGTTAGCATGTTTTCCACCATTAATAATATTAATCATAGGTATAGGCATAAAAAAATTTTTATTTATACCATAAAGATTACCTATATACTGATATAATGGTATTATATTAAATAAAGCAGATGCTCTAGCATTAGCTAGAGATACAGCTAAAATCGTATTAGCTCCTAAATTAGATTTATTTTCAGTATTATCTAAATTAATCATAATTTCATCAATATATGATTGATTAGATGAATTTTGATTAATTAAATATTTATTTAAAATAGTATTAATAATTTTTACTGATTTTAAAACTCCTTTTCCTAAAAATCTTTTCTTATCATTATCACGTAATTCTATAGCTTCTTTTGACCCTGTAGAAGCACCAGAAGGAACAGAAGCAATCCCAATAATACCATTATTTAAATGAACTTCTGCTTCAATTGTAGGATTCCCCCTAGAATCAATAATTTCTCTTCCAATTACTTTTTTTATTTTAGACATTTTATTTCCTTTATATATTTTAAAATATATATAATTAAATATATATATTATATATATAAAAAAATTAATAAATATTTTATATTTTTTATTTTTAAATATAAATTTTATAAATAATGATATTATCTAATATTATTTTCTTTAAATCTTTTAATAGAAAATAAAATTTCTTCTTGTGCTTGAAATAAATTTCCCCAATTATTTATTTTACACCATTTATTTTTTTCTAAATCTTTATAATGTTTAAAAAAATATATAATCTGTTTTTGTAATAAAATAGGTAAATCTTTAATTTTTTTAATTAATGAATATTCTTTTGAAATTATATCATGTGGGACAGCAATAATTTTTTTATCATTTCCTGATTCATCTATCATATTTAATATTCCTATAGGACGACATCGTATAACAGTTCCTGGTAAAATAGAATAATTAGTTATAACTAAAACATCTAATGGATCATTATCTAATGATAAAGTATTATTTATATATCCATAGTTACATGGATAAAACATAGGTGTATTAATAAAACGATCTACAAATAATGTTCCATATTTTTTATTAACTTCATATTTTATTGGATGAGAATAAGAAGAAATTTCAATAATTACATTAATATCATTAGGAATATTTTTTCCAGAAGGAATATTATTATAATTCATATTATTTTTATCCTTTAATTATATTGTTAAAATTTATATATCTTAAATATATATATGATATAATGAAAATTATTAATAATATTTAAATATAAAAAATTTTTTACAAAAGAAAAAATATTATGGCTAAAGTTACAGTAGAAAAAGCTGTTAAAAAAATAGGTAATAGATTTGATTTAGTTATTCTCGCTTCTAAAAGAGCAAGACAAATACAAATAAGAGGTAAAATTCCATTATTATCAGAAAATAATAATAAGACAACTATTTTAGCTCTACGTGAAATTGAACAAGGTTTAATTAATAAAGAAATTATAAATAAGTACGATAGAAATAATATAGAAGAAAATTTTAAATCTATAGATTTAAATAGCGGTTAATTTTCTATAGATTTAAAAACTACTTATCTAAGATTAATTATTCATTTAATTAAAAATTTAAAAATCAATATTTAATGCTTTTAAAGCATTTTCTTTTATAAATAATTTTCTAGGTTCTACTTCATCACCCATTAATGTTGAAAATAATTTATCTGCTATAATAGCATCTTTAATTGTTACTTTTAACATATTACGAGTTAGGGGATTCATAGTAGTTTTCCATAATTGATTAGGATTCATTTCACCTAATCCTTTATATCTTTGTATAGAAAAACTTTTTTTAGATTCCTTTAATAACCAATCCATTCCTTCTTCTAATGAATTAATATTTTTATATTTTTCTCCCTTCTTTACATAAAGAAAACCTTTCTTTTGTAAATAACATAATTTATTTCCTAATAAACATATTTTATTATATTCTTTACTAATAAAAAAATCATTATTTAATAAATATTGATTTATATTTTCATATTTATTTTCATAGATTATTAATTCGAAAATATTTTTATTAATATTTTTGTTTATTTTACTTGAAAATTTAATATTTGTATAATTTTTTTTTAAAAATAAAATTAATTTATTTAACCATAAGTCTAAATTTATAAAATTATTTAGTTTTTCATTATATAATAATGCATGTAATATATTATTATTAATATTATATTTAGAAAACTTTATAATATTTTTTACATGATTATAATCATTAATCAATTTAATTAATTCTTTATTAGTTAATTTTTCTTTAGATTTTTTAAAAAAAAATGCAGATTTTTTAACAGCTAAATTTAATATAAATATTTCCATTTCTTCATTATTTTTAATATAAAATTTTTTATGACCTTTTTTAATTCGGAAAAGTGGAGGTTGTGCTATATATATATGTCCTTTTTCAATAATTTGAGGAATTTGACGATAAAAAAATGTTAATAATAAAGTACGAATATGAGCTCCATCAACATCTGCATCTGTCATAATAATAATATTATGATATCTTAAATCATCTAAATTATATTTTCCTAAATGAATATTAAAACCTAATGCTGTAATTAAAGTAATTATTTCTTGTGAAGTAAGAATTTTATTAAATCTAGCTTTTTCTACATTTAAAATTTTACCTTTTAGTGGTAAAATTGCTTGTGTTTTTCTATTTCTGCCTTGTTTAGCTGATCCTCCAGCTGAATCTCCTTCTACTAAATAAATTTCAGATAATTTAGGATTATTTTCTTGACAATCAGATAATTTACCTGGTAGTCTTGAAATGTTATTTATATTTTGATGTTTTATTATATTTTTAGTTTTACGAACTGTATCTCTAATTTTAGCTGCACTGATAATTTTTTCTATAATATTTTTAGTATCATTTGGATTTTCTAATAAAAAAAACATTAATTGTTTATTGATATAACATTCTACTAATGACTTTACTTCTGATGATATTAATTTTTCTTTTGTCTGAGATGAAAATTTCGGATTTGAAATTTTTATTGATATAATCGCAATTAAACCTTCTCTAGTATCTTCTCCTTTTAAATTAATGTTTTTTTTTTTATTAAAACCCTCCTTATCTATATAAAGTTTTATTGTTCTAGTAATAGCTGATTTTAATCCAGATAAATGAGTACCTCCATTGTTTTGAGGTATATTATTTGTAAAACAATATATTTTTTCATCAAAAGAATTATTCCATTTCATTGCAACTTCTATACTAATATTATCATTTTTTGTATAACAGTAAAATATTTGTTTATGAATAAAATTATTTTTTTTATTTAAATATATAATATATTCTTTAATACCTCCCTTATATTGAAAAATATTTTTTTTATTAGTTTTTTTATCAAAAATAGAAATAGTTAACCCTGAATTTAAAAAAGATAATTCCTTTAATCTATTATATAATATTTGATAATTAAAATTTTGAATTGTAGTAAAAATATCATAATCAGGCCAAAATCTAATATGAGTACCAGTACTATTACTAGTACCAATAATTTTTAATCTTTCTTGCGGTATTCCATAAAAATATATTTGCTTATATAATTGTCCATTTCTTCTAATAATTAATTCTAATTTTTTAGATAAAGCATTAACAACAGAAATTCCTACTCCATGTAAACCTCCTGATAATTTATAAGATTTATTATTAAATTTTCCTCCTGAATGTAATATAGTCATAATAACTTCTGCAGCTGATATTTTAGCTTCTTTATGTATATCTATTGGTATTCCTCTTCCATCATCGACAATAGAAACAGAATTATCTTTATGTATAATTACTTGTATATTTTTGCAAAAACCAGCAAGAGATTCGTCTATAGAATTATCTATAACTTCAAATACCATATGATGTAATCCTGTTCCATCATCTATATTTCCAATATACATTCCTGGTCTTTTTTTAACTGCATCTAATCCTTTCAAAATTTGAATACTTGATGAATCATAATATTTATTGGTCAAATTTAACTCTCATTTTATTTGAAATTAAAGAAAATTTATATTTTCATTGGCATAATTAAAAAAAATTTATTCTCATTATTATTATCTTCTATTTTAATATTTGAAATATTATCAATAAAAAATATTTTAATATAACTACTATCTAATATATTTATAACATCTATTAAATAATTAATATTAAATGATATTTTAATATTATATTCCTTTTTTTTTTGAAATTCTTCTATTTTTAATATTTCTTTAGCTTTTTCATTATTTACATTTTTAGTAAAAATTTTTAAATATTTATCATCTAACGATAAATGCACTCCCTTTGTTTTTTCATTTACTAAAATAGAAATTCTATTTAAAGCATTTTTTAATAAAATGCGATTAATTTTAATAATTTGATAATATAATGTAGGTATAATTTTTTGATAATTAGGAAAATTACTTGAAATTAATTTAGATATAAATTTCATACTTTTAAAAGTAAAACAAATATTATTATTATTAATTTTAATAGTCACTAATTCATTAGTATTATTTATTAATTTAGATAATTCAAAAATACTTTTACGAGGAATTATAATACTATAATTTTCAAAAATATTATTTAATTTATATTTATAAAAGGATAATCTATGTCCATTAGTTGATATAATATTTAAAAAATTATTTTTAGTTTGTAAACATAACCCATTTAAATATTTTCTTACATCATTATCTGCTATTGAAAAATAAGTAGTGTTTATAAAATCTTTTATTATTTGATGTGTTAAATTAAACTTTATATCATATTTAGAAAATTTTATATTTGGAAAATCTTCTGCGGGTAATGTAGTTATCTTAAAATAAGAATATTTTGTAGATATAATTATTTGATTTGTATTAAAAATTATATTAATATTTTCTCCTTTAGTAAAAGAACGACATATATTATAAAATTTTTTACCTTGAATTATAAAAGAATGATTTTGATTTAAATTTTTATCTTTAATAAAAGATGTAATTTCTATTTCTAGATTAGTACTTTTAAATAATATTATTCCTTTATCTAAAAATTTTACTAAAATATTATTTAAATTAGGATATATAGATCTATTACTAATAATATTAGTAACATATTGTAATGGTTTAATAATTAATTCTCTATTAATAGTAATATTATTTTCCATATATTTGTATATTAATTAATATATAATACAAAACTATTATTTATATATAATAGTATACTATATATTTTCAATTTTATATTAAAAAATATATAAATTTACAATTTTAAATTGTAAAAAATATATATAAAAAATAATTTTACGTATATAATATATCATATTGTAATTATATACAGTGTAAATTAAATGAAACGTACTTTTCAACCATCTATATTAAAAAGAAATAGATCTCATGGATTTAGACATAGAATGAAAACAAAAAATGGTCGACAAATTATAAATCGTCGTCGTGCTAAAAAACGTATTTATTTAAGTATTTCAGATAAAAAAATTTAAATAATAATGTTTAATTTTTCTAAAAATCAACGTTTAAATTCAGTAGAATTTAATAATATTTTTAAAAAAAATAATAGGGTAAATAATTTATATTTTATTATTTTAAATAAAAAAAATCAAATTAAATATCCTAGAATAGGTATAATTATTTCTAAAAAATTAATAAATAAAACAAATATTAGAAATAAATTTAAAAGAATAATTCGTGAATATTTTCGTTTAAATCAATATTTATTTTTAGATAGAGATTATATTATTATATTAAGAAATAAAAATATATTAAAAATTAATATTTTGTATTTCAAAAAATATTTAGAAAATATTTGGTTTAATTTTAAAAAATAAGTTTAATTTTAAAATAAAAATAAGATTTAATTATTTTTTTACGTTACAATTAAAATAATATTTTTAATTAAAAATGAGAATATAAATAATGAATTCAAAAAATAATATTTTTTTAATTATTTTTTGTTTATTTAGTTTTATTATTTTAAATAATTGGAAAAAAATACATAATTATACAAAAAATAATATAATTAAAAAAATTATTAGTAATAGTGTTTTTTTAGAAAAAAAACCTAAAAATATTATCAAAAACATAAAAAAAGATACTATTTTAGTAAAAACAGATAAATTTTATATATCAATAAATAATAATGGAGGTATTGAACAAGTAAAATTATTAAATTTTTTTGAAAAATTACATAATAAAAAATTTTTTACTTTATTAAGAAAAAAATCTAATTTTGTTTATCAAGTAAATAATGGTATCATAAAAAATGAAAGAAATTATGATGTAGATTTTTATAAAAATAATAAATTTTTTACATATTCAAAATTTTTTATACTCAAAAAAAATCAAACTAAATTAAAAATACCTTTTTTTTTTATAAAAAATAATATTTTATATATTAAAACTTTTATTTTTACAAAAGGCAGCTATTTAATTAAGATTAATCATTCTTTATTTAATCTATGTAATAAACCTATTAGTTTAGGTTTTTTTAGTGAGATAAATAAATCTAGTATTACTCCTCAAAAATATTTAAATAAAAAACACAATAACATGACTATAAAAACATTTGACGGTGTTGCTTTTTCAACAAATAAAATAAATTTTAAAAAATATAAATTTTCTGATATTTTAAAAAAAAAAAATATACATTTGAATGATTATACTAGATGGATAGCTATGTTACAACAGTATTTTACTGCAGTTTGGATTTTACCACATTTTTCTGAGAAAAATACTATTTATATAAATAAAAAAAATACTAATATTATTAGTATTGGATTTAAATCTCCATATTATTTAATTTTACCAGGTCAAAAACATAATTTTAAATCTCAATTATGGATAGGACCTAAAATTCCTAAAATTATGTCTAAAATATCGCCTTTTTTAGATTTAACTATAGATTATGGTATATTAGGATTTTTATCAAAATTATTATTTCAACTATTAAATTTTATTTTTTCTATAGTAAATAATTGGGGATTGTCAATAATTATTATTACTCTAATAATAAGGATATTATTATATCCATTATCAGAAAAACAATATATAACTATTGCAAAAATGAATTTTTTACAACCAGAAATACAAAAAATGAAAGAAAAATATGGTAATAATAAAGAAATTTTTAGTAAAAAAATAATTTCTTTATATAAAGAAAATAACATTAATCCCTTTTCAGGATTTTTTATATTTATTATACAAATGCCTATTTTTTTAGCTTTATATTATATGTTAATTAATTCTATTGAATTAAGACACGCTAAGTTTCTTTTTTGGATACAAGATCTATCATCAGAAGATCCATATTATATACTACCAATTTTCATGAGTTTGACTATGATAGTTATACAATATTTATCTCAAAATAAGTATGAGAATAATAATTCTATTCAAAGTAAATTTATATATATAATACCTTTTGTTTTTAGTTTCTTTTTTCTATGGCTTCCTTCTGGTTTAGTATTATATTATATTATTAATAATATATTTACTATTTTACAACAAAAATGGATTATGTATAAAATGAATAATAAAAATTATAAAAATATATAATTATAATACTTATGGAAAAAAAATATTATACAATAATAGCTAGAGCAACTCCTTTAGGGCAAGGTAGTATAGGTGTCATTAGAATATCTGGTAATAATATTATTGATGTTATCAAACATACATTAAAATTAAAATATATAAAACCAAAATATGCAAATTATCTTCCATTTTATTATAAAAATAAAATTATAGATAAAGGTATTGCATTATGGTTTCCTAAACCAGATTCATTTACTGGAGAAGATATTTTAGAATTACAATGTCATGGTAATATTATATTAATGGACTTATTAATAAATGATATTATTTTAAATATAAATAATATTAGAATAGCTCTTCCTGGAGAATTTTCTAAAAGAGCTTTTTTAAATAAAAAAATAGATTTAACACAAGCAGAAGCAATTTCTGATATTATTTCTGCTAATTCAAAACAAGCTGTTTTTTCTTCAATGAATTTAATGAATGGTAAATTTTCATTATTAATAAAAAATTTACAAAAAATAGTTATTGATATAAGAGTTCAAATAGAATCTTTTTTAGAATTTAACTATGAAGTTAATTTTTCTATTATTTGTAATAATATTATTGTAAAATTACAAAAAATATTAAAATTTTTAAAAGAAATTATAAAATATGTCAAGAATGGTATAAGAATAAAAGAAGGAATTAAAATTATCTTAATTGGTCCTCCTAATTCAGGAAAATCTAGTTTAATGAATTTAATTACTAATAAAAATATTTCTATAGTTACTAATATTCCAGGAACTACTAGAGATATTTTACATGAAAATATTTATTTTAGTTCAGTACCAATAGAAATTATAGATACAGCAGGTATAAGAAAAACTGAAAATGAAATTGAATTGATAGGTATAAAAAAAACTTTACAAACAATAAAATATGCAAATTATATATTTTTAATAGTAGAAGATATAATTACAAAAAGTTCTTTATCACAAATAATAGAAAGTAATTTAAAAAATTTTAGAAAAAAAATTCCTATTGTTATTATTCGTAATAAAATTGATCTTACAAATAATAACCCAGAAATTATTTATAAAAATGATTATGTTATTATAAAATTATCTATAAAAAATAAAACAGGTATATCTATATTAACAAATTTTATAAAAAAAAATATTATATATATTAATAATAATGAAGACCAATTTACAGCAAGAAATAGATATATAGATTCATTAAATTATATTCATAAAATATTAATTAAAGGACAAAAAAATTTTTTAAAAACTTATTCATTAGAACTTATAGCAGAGGATTTACGATTAATACAAGAAAATTTAGATTTAATTACTGGAAAAATTACTTCTAAAAATTTATTAAAAAATATTTTTTCACAATTTTGTGTTGGTAAATAATCTTATGCCAGAATTACCTGAAGTAGAAGTTATTAAAAATATAATTAAACCCTTATTAATGGGTAAAATAATTAGTTATTCTATTGTAAGAATTAAAAAATTAAAATATATTATTTCTAAAAATATTGTTAAAATAAATAATCAAAAAATTTTAAATATTAAAAGAAGAGGTAGGTATATTTTAATAATTTTATTACAAAATACTATTATTATTCATTTAGGTATGACGGGAAAATTATTTATAATAAATAATATAAAAAAAAATATATTAACATATAATAAACATGATCATATTGATTTGATTATTAATCATAATTTAATTTTACGATATACAGATATAAGAAGATTTGGATTTTGGTTATGGGAAAAAAAAAATTATAAAAAAAATATTTTTTTAAAAAAATTAGGTCCTGAACCCTTAGAATATAAATTTAATGATATATATTTATATAATATAAGTAGAAAAAAAAATGTTCCAATTAAAATATTATTAATGAACAATAATATTGTTACAGGTATAGGTAATATATATGCAAATGAATCATTATTTAAATCAAATATAATGCCTACACGTCAATCTAAAACTTTAAATTTTCAAGAAATTACATATTTAGTAAAAAATATCAAATATATTTTAAATAAATCAATTAAACATGGAGGTTCTACTATTATTAATTATAGATTACCTAATAAAAATATTGGTAATTATTCAAAATATTTTTATGTTTATGGCAGAGAAAATAAATTTTGTAAAAAATGTTCTACAATAATTACTAAAATAAAGCAAAGAAATAGAAGTACTTTTTTTTGCTATAAATGTCAAAAATAATTAAAATATAAAATTTAACTTAGTAAAGAATTAATTGTATTAAATATTTTATATTTACCTAAAATAATTTTACTTATAATTACTAAAAGTAAAGTTAATAATATAAGTATAGTAGCCAACACATTAATTTCCGGAGTAATACCTATTTTCGCCATTGAATAAATTTTTAATGGTAAAATTTCATATTCTGGTCCAGACACAAATGTTGATATTGTTATGTCATCCATAGACAAAACAAAACTTATTAACCAACTAGAAATAATTACAGGAAATATTATAGGTAATATAACTTTTTGTAAAATAACAATTTCATTTGCACCTAAATCTTTTGCTGCTTCTATCATACGAATATCAAAATTTTGTAATCTAGAATAGATATTAATAACTACATATGGGAAACAAAATGTAATGTGAGCAAATAATAAAGACCAAAATCCAAGAGGAAAATTTATTATAATAAATAATAATAATAAAGAAATTCCCATTACGATATCTGGAGATATAATTACTATAAATAGTAAAGTATTAATTAACGATTTAATATGTATATTACAGTAATATAAAGATAAAGATGTTAATAAACCCATAATAGTTGTAAATGTAGCTGTAATAATACTAATACATAAAGAATGATATGTAACTTGTAATAAAGAATTATTATGTAAAATTAAATAGTACCATTTAATACTAAATCCTTTCCATATCATTCCAAAATTTGATTTATTAAAAGAATTTATAATTAATAATATAATAGGTATATATAACCATATATAAATTAAAGTTATGAAAATTATTCTACATATATATTTAAACATTATTTAAAATTCCTTTTTGTTTAAAAAATTTATAATTTTAAAATATAATATTAAAAAAATACCAGTTAATAATGTTATAATATTACTTGTTGCTGCTCCTAAAGGCCAATCTCTAATATAGAGAAATTGATTTTTTATTATATTTCCAATTAATAATTGTTTAGCCCCCCCCATTATATCAGAAATATAAAACATTCCCATACTAGATAAAAAAACTAATAAACATCCTGCTATAATTCCTGAAGTCGTTAAAGGAATAATTATGTAAAAAAAAATTTTCCAAGATTGAGCACCTAAGTCTTTTGCTGCTTCTATATATAATTTGTCTAGTTTTTCAAAACTAGAATATATTGGTACTATCATAAAAGGTAATAAAATATATATTAATCCTAAAATAATAGCACTCGGGGTATAAATAATACGAATAGGATTATGAATAATTTTAAAATATAACAAAATATTATTTAACCATCCATGAATTCCTAAAAATATTTTTAAACAATATATTCTAACTAAAGAATTTACCCAAAACGGTAAAAATAAAAAAAATAACATTAAAGATTTTTTGTGATTAGATATTTTTATTAAGCACCATGCGAAAGGATAACCTATTAAAAAACATAAAATAGTTGTAATTAATGAAATTATAAAAGTTTTTACAAAAATTTTAATATATAAATAATTAAATAATGTAGTATAATTATTTAAGGAAAAATGAAATAGAATCGTATCATGATTATTTTTTTGTAAAAAACTCATAATAATTATTATTATATTAGGTAAAAAAATAAATAATAATAACCAACTAATAATTAAAAAAATTATACTTTTTTTAATATTTTCTATTGTTTTTATCATAAGGCAATACAGTCTCCCATGTTTCGACCCAATTGATTAACATTTTTTGATTAAGTGGATGATCAACATAAGGATCATTTTCATTAAAAAATTCACTTACAGTTATAATTTTACCATTTTTTAATTTTAATATAGATTCTAATGTCATACCTTTATAATTTTTTTCTTGTATATAACCTATTAAACCTGTGTTAGTATTAGTATTAGTATTAATTTTTTTTATTTTTAAATCTTCTGGTCTTAATAAGACATGTATTTTTTCTCCTGGTATAACATTAAATGGAACTTTAATAGTACAAATAAAATTTTCTAAATTTACTTTATACTGATTATGATTAATTTTTTCTAAAATAGAAACATTAAATATATTAATGTCTCCTATAAATTTTGCGACAAATAAATTTTTGGGTTCTTCATATATTTCTCTAGGAGTACCATCTTGTTCTATTTTACCATTACGTAATAAAATAATTCTATCTGATATACTTAAAGCTTCTTCTTGATTATGTGTTACTAATATAAAAGTAATACCTAATTTTCTTTGTAATGCTTTTAATTCATTTTGCATTTTTTTACGTAATCTATGGTCTAAAGCTGATAATGACTCATCAAGTAATAATAATTTAGGCTGATTTATTACTGCTCTTGCTATGGCAACTCTTTGTTGTTGTCCACCAGATAATTCGCATGGTTTTCTATTTACAAACTTTTTTAATTGTACTATTTTTAAAATTTTATTTACTTTAGAAATTATTTCTTGATGTGTTTTTTTTTGCATTCTTAATCCAAAAGCAATATTATCAAATACAGACATATGAGGAAATAATGCATAAGTTTGAAAAACAGTATTAATTTGTCTTTTTTCTGCCGGACATTTTGTTATTTCAATATTATTTAAAAAAATATTTCCACTATCAATTTTTTCTAAACCTGCTATTAAACGAATAATAGTAGTTTTACCACAACCTGAAGGTCCTAATAAAGTAACAAATTCTCCATCATTTATATTTAAATTTAAATTAGAAATAATTTTTTTACCATAAAAAGATTTATTAACATTTATAAGATTAATTAATACTTTTTTAACATTATATTTTTTCATTATAATACTCTAAAAATATTATTTTATTTTAAAATAAGAAAGATAATAACTTTTACTAAATAAAATGATTGTAAATTTTTTATTTTATTAAATTAATGGTATTCCTTTTTTAATAATTCCCCCTCCTAAACAAATTTTTTTATGATAAAATACAGCTGATTGTCCTTGTGTAATACTATTAATAGGAGTATTAAAAAAAGCTTTTATTTTATTTTTATTTAAAAAAATAATTTTACAACCCACATCTTTTTGTCTATATCTAGTTTTAATAGTATAATTTTTTCCTTTTATTATAGGAATATTAGTAATCCAATTAATATTATTTATAATTAATCCAATAAAATATAAATTTAAATTTTTTCTATCTTGTACAATAGTTAAAGTATTATTTTTTATATCTTTTTTATAAACATACCATGGTTTATTTTTATAAAATTTTGATCCACCTAATCCAATGTTTTTTCTTTGTCCTATAGTATAATAAATTAAACCTTTATGTTTTCCTATAATTTTACCATTTAAATCTACTAAATTACCCTCTTTAGAGGGTAAATATTTATTAATAAAATTAGAAAAATTTTTTTTACCTATAAAACAAATTCCCATAGAATCTTTCTTATTAGCATTAATAAATTTTAGTTTTTTTGCAAAATATCTAACTTCTTTTTTTTTTAAACCTCCTAATGGAAATAAAATTTTTTTTAATTGTTTTTCTTTTATTGTATATAAAAAATAACTTTGATCTTTATTAGAATCTAAACCTTTTAATAAAAAAAAATGATTTTTAATTTTTTTACAACGTACATAGTGACCTGTACTGATAAAATCAGCTTTTAAATTATTTAAAGCAAAATTCATAAAATATTTAAATTTAATGATTTTATTACATAATATATCTGGATTAGGTGTATTACCTTTTTGATATTCAGATAAAAATTTTTTAAAAACATGATCCCAATATTCAGATGAAAAATTAATTTTATGTAAAGTAATATTTAATTTTTTACATACCATTTCTGCATAATATAAATCTTCTTTACTTTGACAAGTATTATTTATGTCATCTTCTTCCCAATTTTTCATAAATAGTCCTTCTACATGATAATTTTGTTTTTTTAATAACCAAGCAGAAAAAGAAGAATCTATTCCCCCAGAAATAGCGACTATAACTTTTTTTTTAAACATAAATTTCTTATAATAATTCTATATCTCTCAAATATAGAGACATGATAATATTTTTTTAAAAAAAAATATATTTGTTAATAATATTTTTATATTTTTTCTATAACATCTATACCTAATAGGTATAATCCTTTCTTTAAAAATAAAGATGTTAAAAAAACAATTTTTAGTCTACTAATTTTGATTAGATTATTTTCTATATTTAAAATTTTACAATTTTCATAAAAAGAAGAAAATAATACTGTAATTTTATATAACCAATTACATAATAAATGAGGAGTTCCTTTATTAACAATATCAAAAATAATTTCTTCAAAATCTAAAAATAATACAGCAAGATTAAATTCATGATGAGATATAAATTTAATTTTAAAATTTAAAAAATTATTTAAATTAATATTAGCTTTCTTTAATAAAGATATAGTTCTTACATAAGCATATTGAATATATAAAGCTGTATTACCATTTAATGATAACATTTTATCCCAATTAAAAATATAATTATTAATTCTATTTTTAGATAGATCAGCATATTTAATAGCTCCTATTCCAATTTTTTGGGATAATTTAGTTAATATTTTATTTTTAATTGAAGGATTTTTTTTTGTAAGAATATTTTTAGATTTAATAATAGCTTTATCAATTAAATAATTTAATTTTATATTTTTTCCTTCTCGTGTTTTAAAAGGTTTATTATTTTTATTTAAAACCATACCAAACATATGATGTTCTAATTTTAAATTAGAAGGGATATATTTTGCATTATGTACTATTTTAAAAATTTGATTTAGATATTGTTTTTGACGTGAATCTACATAATAAAGAATTCTATCAGCTTTAAAAAAATCATAACGGTATTTAATACATGCAATATCTACTGTAGCATAAAGATATGCTCCATTTTTTTTTTGAATAATTACTGCCATTAATTTCCCTTTTTTATTTTGCACTCCTTTTATAGGAATCATAATTGTTCCATTATGATTAATGGCAATTCCCTTATTTTTTAAATCTTTAATTATATCAGGAATCATATCTTGATATGTACTTTCACCCATAGTATCTTTTGAAGTAAGTTTAACATTTAATTTTTCATATAATTTATAATTATAGTTCATCGTAATATTTACTATTTTTTTCCATATTTTTAAACAAGATTTATCTTTTTGTTGTAATTTTACTACATAATATTTAGCTAATTTAGCAAAATTAGTATCTGTACTATATTTTAATTGCGCTTGTTTATATAATTTTTCTATATTAGACAATAAAAAATCTATTTTTTTTTTTTTAAATTTTAAAAAAGCAATTAATATACCAAATTGAGTACCCCAATCTCCAATATGATTGGATTTAATGACATTATGTCCAACAAAAGATAAAATACGTACCATTGAATCTCCTATAATTGTAGATCTTAAATGTCCTACATGCATTTCTTTTGCTATATTTGGACTAGAATAATCAACAACTATATTTTTAGGTATACAAATTTTTGTTAATCCTAATGTTTTTGAATTTATTAATAAATTAATTTGCTTAGATATCCATTTTTTTTCAAGAAAAAAATTAATATATCCTTTTAGTATCGTAATTTTATATATAAAATTATACAATTTCATATATTTTACTACTTTTTTAGCAAGACTATTAGGATCAATTTTTAATTGTATAGCTGCAGAAATAATACCATTAATTTGATAATCTCCAAATTTTTTTTTTTTGCATGAACGTAAAACAACATTATATTTAGATGGAATACCTGCTTTAATCATAGACTTATGAATTTGATTTGAAAGAAATTTTTTTATATTCATGTATTTCCTTTTTAATATAAATAATTTATTAATATAAAATAAATAATATTTTTAAAAATTTCCATATATAAAAAATCAATAATGTTATATATATTTATATATATTTAAAAATAAATTTTTATAAAATTAAAAATTACTTATTTTTTACATGTAAATTTTCTTAAAAATATTATATATATAAATAATAAATTTTATTTTTTATAAATTTAAAAAATATTTAACATAAAATAAATATATATAATAATATATTATTAAATTTTTTAAAAAATAGTATTTTTCATATGAAAAATAAATTAATTATTAAATATATATAAAATTTTTTTATATATATTTTATAATTAAAAAATATAAATTAAAATTTTATTAATTACATAATAAAATTTTTTTAATAAAGTAAAGGTTATTATAAATGAAAAAAAAATTTTTTTGTGGAGAAATTAATAAAAAATTTCTTAATAAAGAAATAACTCTATATGGATGGATTGAAAGTTATAGAAATTTAGGAAAATTAATTTTTATTAATCTAAAAGATAGAGAAGGTATCATTCAAGCAGTTTTTAAACCTCAATATAGAGCAGCTTATAAAATAGCAAATACATTACGTAATAATTTTTGTATTAAAATTATAGGAAAAATAGTAGAAAGAACAGAAAAAAATAAAAATGTAAAATTATTTACAGGAGATATTGAAATAATTGTATTTAATATTATTATTTTAAATAAATCTAAATCTCTCCCTATTGATATTAATATTAATAATACGGAACAAATTAGATTTAAATATAGATATTTAGATTTAAGACAATTTAAAATGATTAAAAATTTAAAATTACGATCAAATATTACACATTATATCAGAAATTTTTTGGAAAAAAATAAGTTTTTAAATATTGAAACTCCTATATTGACAAATTCTACATTAGAAGGTTCAAGAGATTATTTAGTACCTAGTCGTTTAAATAAACATCATTTTTATGCTTTACCTCAATCTCCTCAAATTTTCAAACAATTATTAATGATTTCAGGATTAGATCGTTATTATCAAATAGCTAGATGTTTTCGTGATGAAGATTTACGTTCAGATCGTCAACCAGAATTTACACAAATTGATATAGAAATGTCCTTTACAAAATCAGATATATTTAGAACTTTTATAGAAAAAATGATATTTTATATATGTAATAAAATAAATAATGTTTATCTAAACAAATTTAAAATTTTTACTTTTCAAGAATCAATGAAAATTTTTGGTACAGATAAACCTGATTTAAGAAATAATCTAAAACTTATAGATATAAGTAGTTTTTTTTTTCGTAAAAATAAAAATATTAATAGAATTATTTCTATTAATATTAAAAATAAATATTTATATAATATAAAATTACAAAATTTTAAACATTATATATCATTAATTAAAAATTATGGTACTAGTGATTTAAATATTTTTCAAGTATATCAAAATAAATTAATTAATCTATTTAATAAAAAAAATAAATATTTTTCTAATTTAAATTCTTATATAACAAAAGATATTATTATTAAAAATAATTCTTCTGATCATGATATTATTTTTATAGGAACAGAATATAAATATGATAATATGTCTTCTATGGGATATTTAAGAGAAAAATTATGTAAAGATTTAAAAATTATTTATGATAAAACATATCATCCTGTATGGATAATTAATTATCCATTATTTAAAAAAGATAAAGAAGATAATTTAGTTTCTGTGAATCACCCGTTTACATCTCCAAAAAATTATCTTATAGAAGAATTATATAATTTTTTAGATAATAATCCTCAAAAAATAATTTCTGACTCATATGATTTAGTTATTAATGGATATGAAATAGGTAGTGGTTCTAAAAGAATAGATAATTATAAAATACAAAAAAAAATATTTAAAATTTTAAAAATAAGTAAAATAAATCAACAAAAAAATTTTGGCTTTTTTTTAAAGGCTTTACAATTTGGTACTCCTCCTCATATAGGAATAGCTTTAGGATTAGATAGATTAGTAATGTTATTAGCTAATACTAATAATATTCGTGATGTTATAGCATTTCCAAAAACAACATCTGCTAATTGTTTATTAACTAATGCTCCAAATTACATAGAAATTAATCTACTTAAAGATTATGGATTATCATATATTTTTTAATATATAAAGGAATATCTAATGTCTGGACATAGCAAATGGTCTAATACACGTTATCGTAAAAAATCTCAAGATAGTAAAAAAGATAAAATATTTTCTAAAATTATTAAAGAATTAAATTCAGCTGTTAAAATAGGTAAAGGGACAAATCCACAGTATAATTCTAAGTTAAAATTAATTATAGAAAAAGCATTATTTCATAATATGAGTCGTACTATAATCAATAAAATTTTACAAAAAAAAAATACTAATAAAAATTATGAAAAAAATACATTAAAAGAAATTTATTATGAAGGATACGGTCCTGAAAACATTGCATTATTAATACAATGTTTAACAAATAATAATAATAGAACTATATCTTTTATACGTAAAATTTTAAATGAAATTGGAGGTAATTTAAAACAAAAAGGTGCTGTAGATTATTTATTTAATAAAGAAATATTTATTACATATTCATGTCAAAATAATATAGATGATATTCTAAATTTAGCTGAAAAGTTAAAAGCAAATGATATTATTATTAATAATAATAATATTAAAATTATTTTTACAAAAGAAAAATATAAATTTTTAACTAAAGAGATAAAAAAATTCAAAATTAAACCAATTAAAAATGAATTAATTATAAAACCTTTTATAGAAAAAAAAATTAATAATATTACAAAAAATAAATTACTTTATTTATTATCTATATATAAAGATAATAAAGATATTAAAAATATTTATCACAATGCTAAGATATAAGAAATTATTGATAATTTTGTAAATAAAAAAATAATTAAATTATATCATAATATAATATATCTTAAAATAAGATATTACATACATTATATGTATTAGACATTTTTTAATAATTATTTTTTATTATTAAAAAATGTTCTATATAAAAAAATTTATTTGTATATTTCTAATATAGGATCTATACCAGCAATAACATTACCTTTATATTTTTTAATTTTTTTTATTTTATCAATATTAGAAATTACTATTGGAGTATATATAGATTTAGCTGATTTTTTTAAAAAATCTAAATCTAATTTAATAATTATTTCGCCTTTTTTAACTACATTAGTTTTTTCTAAATCAAATATTCTTGTAAATCCTTTTCCTTTAAAATTAATTGTATCAATTCCAAAATGAATAAATAATTCAATATTATTATAAGTTTTAATTGAAAAAGCATGATTAGTATCAAAAATTTTACCTATAATTCCATCAACAGGAGATAAAATTATATTTCCTACTGGATTAATGGCAATACCATCTCCTACTATTTTATCTGAAAAAACAACATCAGGAACTTTTTCTATTTCAATAATTTTACCTGAAATAGGAGCAAAAATTTTAGTAATTTCAATTTTTTTAGATTTTTTATGAAAAAAATTAGAAAAAATGTTCATTTTATATCCTTTTTAAAAAATATTTTTATTAAATTCTAATAATAATTTTTGAATATCTTTAATTGTAGGTTGTAATAAAATATTATTAGCTAATTCCTTAGCTTTAATATATTCTATATTACGGATAATATTTTTAATTTTTGGAATAGAAATAGCATTCATACTTAATTCATTTAAACCCATCCCTAATAATACAGGAATAAAAAATTCATCACTTGCTAATTCACCACACATTCCTGTCCATTTTCCTTCTGAATGAGAAGCATCTATAACTTTTTTAATAAGACATAAAACAGCTGGATGAATAGGATTATATAAATGTGAAATTAAATCATTTCCTCTATCTACAGCTAAGGTATACTGTGTTAGATCATTTGTACCTATACTAAAAAAATCAATTTCTTTTATTAAGAAATGAGCTATCACAGCTGATGCTGGAGTCTCTATCATTATACCAATAGAAATATTTTTATTATATTCATATTTTTGTTTTTGTAATTGTTTTTTTAAAAATTTTAATTCTTCTTTTAAAAAAAGAACTTCATCAATAGAAATAATCATAGGAAACATTATACACAACTTACCAAAAGAAGAAGCTCTTAAAATTGCCCTTAATTGTGTATGTAAAATATCCTTTCTATCAATACTAATTCTGATAGCTCTATATCCTAAAAATGGATTATCTTCTTTAGGTAAATTCATATATGATATTTTTTTATCTCCACCTATATCCATTGTTCTAATAATAACAGTTTTATTATACATATTTTTTGCAATTTTTTTATAAACAAAAAATTGTTCTTCTTCTGAAGGAAGAAAATCACGATTCATAAATAAAAATTCTGTTCTATATAATCCAATACCATCAGCACCATTATTTTGAATATTTTTAAGTTCTTTTAATGAACCTATATTACCACAAATTTTTATTTGATAATTATCTTTAGTTTTTGCAGGTAAATTACTAATTTTTTTTAATTTTTCTTTTTCTATCATATATATATTAAATAATCTTTTTTTTTCTTGGATAATTTCTTCAGAAGGATTAATAAAAATATTATTATTAATACTATCTAAAATAATGTAATCATTTGTTTGAACTTTTTTAGTAATATTACCAGTACCAACAATTGCTGGTATTCCTAATGAACGTGCCATTATAGCTGTATGAGAAGTCTTACTTCCTAAATCAGTAATAAATCCTAAAATTTTATTTAAATTTAATTGTGCTGTTTCTGATGGAGTAAGATCTTTAGCAATTAAAATTACTTTTTCATTAATATTATTTAAATTTATAATATTTAAATTTAAAATATTTTTTATTAAACGATTGCCTATATCTTTAATATCACTAGCTCTTTCTTTTAAATATTGATCATGTAAATTTTGTAATATTTTAATTTGAGATTTTATCACAGAATCTACGGCATAATCTGCAGATATTAAGTTTTCTTTTATTAAAGAAATAATTTCTTTTGTCATTTCTTCATCTTGAAGTAATAGAATATATCCATCAAGAATTAATTTTTTTTCAGCATTATTATTTTGTATTAATTTTTTTTTTATATCTTCTAATTGTTTTATAGATTTTTTTTGACCATTTAAAAATTTATTAATTTCTATATCTATTTGATTATCAGTAATTTTTTTACGATTAATAATAATATTATCTATTTTTAATAGAAATGCTTTACCAAATGAAATACCAGGAGAAGCTAAAATTCCTGAAATCATATTTTGTACCTCTAAAATACTAAAATTATATATTAAGTATTATTCAAATAATAAAAATTTTTTATAAAATTACTAAAATATTTAAAAATAAATTTTTTTAAATAATTTATTTATAAGTGTTGAATAATTTTAGATAAATGTTCAAGAGCTTTTTTTTCATCTATTCCAGAAGTTTTTAAAATAATTTTAGTTCCTTTAATTAATCCTAAAGTCTGTATTTTAAATAAACTTTTAGCATTTACTGTTTTTTCGTTAGATGTAATAGTAATATCAGAAACAAAATTTTTAGCTTCTTTTACTAATAGTGCCGCAGGACGAGTATGTAAACCATGAGTATTATTAATAATAATTTCTTTTTGTAACATTATTTTTCCCTAAATTTTAATATTTTAAATAAATTTATAAAATTCTAATAATAAAATTTATTTTATTTATAATAAATTATATTAAATTATAATTATAAATTATATAAATAATTATGATATATTTTAAATATTTTATTTAATAAATAACATAGATCAATTATCTTGGCTAGTAAATTAATTAATTAACATTTATATTTAAAATATATTAATTTTTATAAAAAATAAAAATTTCATTATATAAAAAAATATATAATTTTAAAAAATTTTTATAAAATATTTTAGGATTTATAAAATGAAAAAAAAAATTTTTGATGAAAAATTTAATAAAAATAATATTTCTATTAAAACTATTTTATATTTAATAAAAAAATATAAAACACCATTTTGGTTATATTGTGCAGAAAATATTAAAAATAAAATTTTACAATTAAAAAAATTTGATATAATTAGATTTGCACAAAAATCTTGTTCTAATATAAATATTTTAAAATTAATGAGATATGAAGGTGTAAAAGTAGATGCTATTTCATTAGGAGAAATTAAAAGAGCTTTAGTTGCTGGATATAATCCAAAAAATAATAATGATATTATTTTTACTTCAGATGTATTTGAAGAATGTACACTAAAAAGTGTGATTTCTTTAAATATTACAGTGAATATTGGATCAATAGATATGTTACACCAATTAGGTCAAATATCTAAAGGTCATAATATATGGTTAAGAATTAATCCTGGTTTTGGTCATGGTCATAATAAAAAAACAAATACAGGAGGAAAAAATAGTAAGCATGGTATCTGGTATAAAGATTTACAAAAAGCTATTTCTTTAATCAAAAAATATGATTTAAATTTAATAGGAATACATATGCATATAGGTTCAGGGGTAGATTATATACATTTACAAAAAGTATGT
Organism: Enterobacteriaceae endosymbiont of Donacia provostii; assembly: GCF_012570145.1. Taxonomy (GTDB): domain Bacteria; phylum Pseudomonadota; class Gammaproteobacteria; order Enterobacterales; family Enterobacteriaceae. The sequence goes on along the minus strand of NZ_CP046206.1, from coordinate 420,051 downwards.
AATTCTATGTTATATAACATATTACAACCATATATGCCAAAAATTAATGTTATATCTGCAGGTGGGGGATTATCAATTCCTTATAAAAGGACTGATAATATTATTGATACAAATCATTATTTTAATTTATGGAATAAAACTAGGAATAGTATTAATAATTTTTTTAAAAAAAATATAAAAATGGAAATTGAACCAGGTAGATTTTTAGTTGCTGAATCAGGTATATTAATTTGTCAAGTATGTGCAATAAAAATAGTTAAAAATAATAGATTTGTTTTAGTTAATATAGGTTTTAATGATTTAATGAGACCAGTATTATATGGTAGTTATCATTATATATCTGCAATTTCTTTTTATGGAAGAGACATGTCTAATGATATTAAAATTAAAACTATTGTTGCTGGTCCTTTATGTGAAGCAGGAGATATATTTACACAATTAGAAAATGGAAAAATTCACTTTTGTATGTTACCAAAAGTTTGTATTAATGATTATTTAATTTTTCATGATACTGGAGCTTATGGTGCATCTATGTCTTCTAATTACAATAGTAGACCCTTAATTCCTGAAATCTTAATTGAAAATAATATTCCTATATTAATAAGAAGAAGACAAAAAATAGAAGAATTAATTAATTTAGAACTATGTTAGTATTAGTTAGAATTAAATAATTTATTTAAAAATTTTTTTTTAATATAAAAAGCTTTAGGAGAAACATATAAAAATTTACCATTTTTATTTATTGTTTTGGTTGACTGTTTTTTTTTACTCTTATCTTTAATCAATAAAACATGACCACTATAATAATTGAGTTTTTCAATTCTTCCTAAAATTAATAATTGTATTAAATTATTCAAATCATTATTTATTTTTATTTTATCTTTTGTAGAAGGTATCCAAAAAACTGGATTTCCTATATATCTTTGTAATAAAGGAGTTTTTATATTTGGAACTATAATAGGTATCCATAAAATTTTAGATATTTTATTATTTAATTTTTTTTTATAAAAAAATAATTTTTTTTTTATTAATAAAGGAAAAGAACATATAAAACAATCATTTAAAATTTTATTTTTTAAATTCATAGTTAATGTTTTAATTTCTATTCCTAAATATGGAATATCTTGATTTAATTTATTTTCTGGTTTTTTACCTATTAAATAATATTCAATTATTTTTCCTATTATTCCTTTATCTTTTATAGAATTATTATTTATTGGATAATTTAACCATTTTATAATATTAATTATTTGGTAACCAGATATTGATTGTGCTCTTAATAATAAAAGATTATCATTTGAAACAATCGTAGAAAAAATATTTTTCATATAAAATTAATATTATTATTTATTTTAAAAAAAATATTCTTAAATAAAATTTGATAACTTTATTTTTAATAATTATAAATTTTTTTATTAAAAAAATATTTTTGATAATAAATAAAAAAATTATTGTTATAATTTTATTATATATTAAAATGATTAATTATTAATACTAAATTATGATCAAATATATTTTTTTAATAACATAAATATGTTTACAATTTATTATTCTAATAATATTGATATTTTATTAAATTTAATAAAAATTCAAATTAGTAAATATCCCTTAAAAGGGGTACTAGAACCGGAAATTATATTATATGAAAATTCTCAATTTTTTTATGAATTAATAAAGGTTAAATTTTCAAATATATTAGGAATATATGGTAATATAAATTTTACTCATTTTGATCAATTTATTTGGAAAATTTTTAAATTAATAATTCCTGATATAAATCAAGATGATTTTTTATATAAAAATAATATTATTTGGTTAATTTGTTTATTAATTCCAAAATTAATTTATACATCAGAATTTAATGATTTTAGAAAAAAATTTAAATTTAAAATTAAGGATATAAAATATTTATTTATATTATCAAAAAAAATATCTAATTTATATTATAAATATCAAAAACATAGACCAGAATTATTATTACTTTGGGAAAAAAATAAAATTGATCCTTTATTAAAAAATAAACATCAAATTTGGGAATCAAAATTATGGAAAACATTATTAGTTTATTATAAAAATAATTTAAATAAAAAATTATGGAATTATGGTAAATTATATAATTTTTATCAAAAATACAAAAAATATAAGAAATTTAAATATTACAATCTTCCTCAAAGGATATTTATCCTAAACATAGAATACATTCCTTTAATATATTTAAAATTATTAAAAATAATATCTAAATATATAGAAATACATATTTTATTATTAAATCCTTCTAAATATTATTGGAATAATTTTATTTATAATCAGAATGATAAAAATATAAATTTCAATAAATTATTATTTTCATGGGGGAACTATACTTTAAATAATATTAATAAATTAGTAAATTTATCTTCTAGATATATTCAAACTTATATAGAATATAAAAATAAAAATTTATTAAATTATATTAAAAATGATATTTTATATGTAAAAGAAAGTAATATAGATTTTAGAAAAAAAAATATTAATTATATAGATAAATCAATACAAATAAATATTTGTGAAGATTATTATACAGAAATTATATTATTATATAATAATATATTATATACTTTAAAAAAAAATCAAAATTATTTTTTACATGATATAATTGTTATTTCTCCTAAATTAGAAATTTATGTTCCATTTATTTATTCTGTATTTACTAATATTAGTCTCCCGATAAATATATGTTCTAACTTAAATAAAATAAAAAATTTAGATCATATAAATAAATTTTTCTTTTTATTAAATTTACCTTATAAAGATTTAACTCCTAATGAAATTTTTTTTTTATTAGATGATGAATTTATATCTCAAAAATTTTCTTTAAACAAAGAAGATATAAAATATTTACGTTTTTGGATAAAAGATATAGGTATTAAGTATAATATTAATATTCAAAATTTTTCTCAAATTAAATTACCACAAGATCAATATAGTTGGAAATTAGGTTTATATCGTATATTATTAGGATTTGTTTTAAATAAAAATTTTGGTCAATGGAAAAATATTTTTCCTTATAATACATCAATAAATTTATCTAAAGGATTATTAGGAAAATTTATTTATTTTTTACTAAAATTAGAAAAATGGAAAAAAATATTTAATCAAAAATTTACTATAATACAATGGAAAAAAAAATTAAATAAATTTTTTTTTGATTTTTTTCCCCAGTCTAATTTACTATCTAATAGTATATATTTTATTTTAAAAAAAATTTTATTATTTCTTGATAAAGGTATAGAATTTAAATATGAAAAAAAAATTTCTATTAATATAATAATAGAAAAAGTTAATTTCTTTATAAAAGAGAAATATAAAGATTTTTTTTTTTGTATAAACAAAATAAATTTTTGTCCTTTTCATAAATTTCAAAATATAGGTTTTAAACAAGTTTTTATGATAGGTATGAATAACGAATTTTTACCAAAAAAAAAAAATTCTATAATTTTTGATTTAACTAATATTTCTTTATATGAAAATGAAAAAAAATTTTTAGATAAAGAAAAAAACATACTATTAAAATTAATAATTTCTACTGAAAAAAAATTATTTATTAGTTGTACAGATAATAATTTAAATAATAATATAAATAATTTATCTATATTAATTCAAGAATTATTTTTATATATGTTAAAAAATTATAATTTAAAAAATAATTATATTAAATATTTTTATAGAAATTATTATAGTAATTTTTTTAAAAAAAAACAGAATATATCATGTTTAAAGAATTTTAATAAATTAGAATTAATAAATATAAATAAATTATCAATTAAAAATTTAATTAGTTTTTGGAAACATCCAGTTAAAGGTTTTTTTAATCAAAGATTTTCAATTTATTTGAAAAATATAAATAATATAAATTTATATAATACAGAATCATTTACCATTAATCCATTACAAGAATTTTTAATTACAAAAAAAATATTAAAAACTTTTATAGTTAATAAAAATATTAATGATTTATATATTTATTATTTAAATAATGGAATTTTACCTTATGGATATTATGGAAAAATATGGTGGGAGGAAAAAACTAATCAAATTATTCAATTAATTAATAGTCAATTGAAAAAACATCAATATATAAAAAAAATTAATAAAATTAATTTAAATATTTCAAATATTCAATTATTTGGTAATATTCACTATTTTATTTATAAAAATAATTATATTATTTTAGAACCTAAAGTAATAGATATTAAATCTATCATGAATTTATGGATAAATCATTTAATTTTATGTATAAATAATGATAAAAAATTTTCTCTTTATATTTATGGTATAAAAAACACAAAATTTAGTTTTCAGTTTTTAGAAAAAAAAAAAGCTTATTTTTTATTAACAAAATATATTAATGGTTATATAAAAGGAATGAATTGTCCTATTTTATTACCAATGAAAAGTTCTTGGACATGGATTAAAAATTGTTATGATAAAAATAATCAATGTATTAATTTTAATTTAGATATTCAAAAAAAATCAAAAAAAAAATTCTTTTATTATTGGAAAAATAATAATATTATTAACGAATGTGATGATCCATATTTTCAAAAATTAAATTTTTATTTAAATGACAAAATTTGGTTAGATACAAAAAAATTAATAAAAATATGGATGATCGATTTACTCTATTATAGTAATTAATTTAATCAAATGATAAAAAAATTAGTGAAATTTAAAGAATTAAATCCTTTTAAAGAAAACTTTCAAGGTCAATATTTAATTGAAGCATCAGCAGGAACCGGTAAAACATTTACTATTATAATTATATATTTAAGAATGATTTTAGGATTACATCAAAAAAATTTTAATATAAAACCTTTAAATGTAGAACAAATTTTAGTAGTAACTTTTACTGATCTTGCAACACAGGATTTATATAATAAGATTAAACATAGTATTTCTTTATTAAAAATTGGTTGTATACAAAAAAAAAGTAAATATGATATTATTGATAATATTATTAAAGATATAAAAGATTATGAAATTGCTTATGATTTATTATTAAAAGCTGAAAAAAATATACGTAATGCATCTATTTATACAATACATTCTTTTTGTCAAAAAATTTTAAACTTAAAAAATTATGAAATTTATGATTATTTTTTAAATAAAAAAATTATTAATAATGAAATTTTTTTACAAAAAAAAGCTGTTATAATTTTTTGGAAAAAATATTTATATAATTTATCTAAAGAAATTGTTAAAGTTATTTTGTTATTTTGGAAAACTCCAGATGATTTATTAAAATCATTATTACCATTTTTATCACAACATAAATTACCAATTATAAAATATCCTTTTAAATATAAAAATATTTATTTACAATTTAATAAAAATAAAACATATATTATAAATATAAAAAAATATTGGATAAAATATAGACATAATATAATTAATATCATTAATAAATCTAATGTTAATAAACACATTTATAATAAAAAATTTCTTCTATATTGGATAAATATTATTAATGAATGGAGTATAAAAAAAACTCAGAATTATTTTTTTCCAGCAGAATTATATAGATTTTCTCAAGAAATATTAATTAATAATACTATTAATAAAATTAATCCACCTATTTATATATTATTTAAATATATTGATATTTTTATAAAAAAAATTATTAATTTAAAAGAATTAATAATTGTTAAAGCAATTCGTTATATTAATAAATATATTTATAAAAAGAAAATTAATAATAAAGAAATAAGTTTTGATGATTTATTAAAAATTTTAAATAAAAGTTTATATACCGAACCTGGAATCAAAATAGCAAAAGATATAAGAAAATTATTTCCCGTAATATTAATTGATGAATTTCAAGATACAGATATACAACAATATAATATTTTTAAAAAAATTTATTTAAATCAAAAAAATTATTTAATGATATTAATTGGAGATCCTAAACAAGCAATTTATTCTTTTAGAGGAGCAGACATTTTTACTTATTTAAGGGCTTCTTTAGAAATAAAAAAACGTTATACGTTAACATATAATTGGCGTTCTTCAAGTACAATGGTTAATAGTGTTAATAAATTATTTTCTAATAGAACTTATCCTTTTTTATTTAAAAATATAATTTTTAATCCTATTAAATATACAAAAAAAAAATTAAATAATCATTTTATTATTAATAATAAAATAAAATCTGGAATAACTTTTTGGTTTATTGATAATATGCAAGATATAAATAAATATAAAAAAAAAATAGCATATATTTGTGGATATCAAATATGTCAATTAATAATTTTAGGTAAAAAAGGAAAAGCTTTTTTTCAAATAAATAATAAGAAAAAAAATATTGATATTACAGATATAACTATTATCGTTCGTAATAGATTTGAAGCTCTAATTTTAGAAAAAGAATTTATAAAATTTAATTTACCTTGTATTTACTTATCTAATTCTAATTATATTTTTGAAAAACCAGAAGCTAAGGAATTAGTCTTTTTATTAAAAACTATTATTAACCCAGATAATAAACAAGAAATTAAAAATATTTTATCAAGTAAATTATTTAATATTCCTTTATATTTTTTTCAAAAAAATAATCAAAGTCATTACATAGAAAAAATAATTAATCAATTTAATAGATATAAATCTATCTGGAAAAAATATGGAATATTATATATGTTAGAAGAAATTTTTATAAAAGATAAAATTATTTCTAAAATAAATATTTTAGAAAATTTTATAAAAGACAAAATTAAGAATATTTTATACATAGGTGAAATGATACAAATATCATGTCCCAATAACAAAGATATTAATAAAACTATAGAATGGTTATTACAACAAATTAAATATACAAATCAAAATTTTTTAAATAAACAAACAAAATTAAATCATAAAGTTAATAAAATTAAAATTATTACTATACACAGATCTAAAGGATTACAATTTCCTATTGTTTGGTTACCTTTTATTTCTTCAAATATTATTGAATTTATCAATAAAGAAGGTATTATCTATCATAATAGAAAAAATTTTAAAGTAACTTTAGATTTTAAAAAAGATAAAGAAAGTAAAAAATTTTTTTTAGAAGAAACACTTTCTGAAAATTTAAGATTATTATATGTATCATTAACTAGATCAATTTTTCATTGTAGTATTGGAATTGCTAATTTGAAATTTTATAATTTTCAAAAATCAAATTTATACTTGTCTTATTCAAATGCATTATTTTTTTTACTTAAAAAAAAAAATTATATTTCAGATTTTCATTTTAAAAAAATTTTATATAATTTAAAAAATAAAGATATTTCTATTAAAAATTTTACTGAAAAAAGAAAAATAAAATTAAATATTAATATTTTTACTAAAAAAAATAATAATAAATTATTTACAACAATATCAACAAAAAAATTTTTATTTATAAATAAAATAGTATCTAATTTTTCTAAAATTAAAAAACAACAAAATTTTAATTTTAATATTAATTATCAATATCAATTTTTACAATTTATTAAAAATAATAAAAAAAAAACACAACATACACTTCCTATAGGTAAAAATACAGGAGTAATTATTCATAAAATTTTAGAAAAATTAGATTTTACAAAAAAAATTTCTAGAAATTTTATTAAAAAAGAATTATTAAAAACAAAACATATTAGTTCTACTTGGCATATTATGATAACTAATTGGTTAAATAATATTTTAAATATTCCATTAGGAAAAAATAAAATTATTTTAAACCAAATAAATAATAATAAAAAAAAAACAGAATTTAAGTTTTATTTATCTATAAAAAAAAATTTTTCTTCTATAAAATATAATAATATTATAAATAAATATGATTTTTTTTCTAAAAAATTAAATACATTAAATTTTAATGGTTTTTTATCAGGAATAATAGATTTAATATTTATATGGAAAAAAAAATTCTATATTTTAGACTATAAATCTAGTTGGTTAGGTAAAACATGTAAAGATTATAAAATAAAAAATATAGAAAAAGATATTTATTTAAATTATTATAATATACAATATCAATTTTATACATTAGCTTTACATAAATATTTAAAATACCGTATAAAAAATTATGATTATGATAAACATTTTGGAGGTATTATTTACCTCTATATTAGAGGTATTAATTTAAAAAATAATAATGGTATATGGGAAATAAAACCAACAAGTCAATTAATTAATAAATTAAATAATTTATTTTTATAACATTAAATTTTATAAATTATTAAATAAAATAATATGTATAGATTTTTAAAAAAATTATGTAAAATAAAAATTATTCGTTTTATTGATTTATATTTAGCATTAATTTTAACAAATAAAAAAAAAGAATTATTAACTTTTGCTATTTCTTTATTAAGTAAATATATTAGTGAAGGTAATATTTGTTTACCATTATCTAAATTACATTTAGATATAAACATTATAAATAAAAAAAATAAAAAATTTATAGAAAATATAAAGAAAATTAATAAAATTAATAACTGGAAAGAAATTTTATTCTCTTATAAAGATCTTGTAAGTGATGGTCAAAAAAATACTCCAATTATTTTAATAAATAATTGTTTATATTTACATAAAATATGGGAAGAAGAAAATATAATATTTAAAAATTTTTTTTATAATAATTTTTATTGTCAAAAACCAGAAAAAATTATAAAAATTTTAAAATTTTTATATAAAAAACAAGATTTCATACAAAAAGGTGCTATTTGTTCTGCACTAACACATAGAATTAGTATCATTACTGGATCTCCTGGAACAGGAAAAACAAGTATGATATCAAAATTAATTTTTGCTTTCATAAAATTTTTTGATAAACATTTAAAAATAAATGTTGTAGCTACTACTGGTAAAGCTGCAATTAGATTAACACAATCTATTAATATTTATTTTAAAAATATTTCTAATGAAGTTTTTAATAAAATACAAAAAAAAAGTATTCCTACAAAAGCAACAACTATACATAATTTATTAAAAATAAATCTCTATTCTAGAAATATTAAATTTAAAAAATTGAATATTGATCTTTTAATTATAGATGAATCATCAATGATTGATTTTAATTTAATGTCCATTATTTTAAATATTTTACCACAAAAAACTCAATTAATTCTATTAGGAGATGAATATCAATTACCTTCTATAGAATATGGAAATTTATTTAAAGATTTATGTTATTTTAAGAAATTTTCTTTTACAAGAAAATATTTATTATGGTTAAATTCTATAGTTAAATATTCATATAAAAATAAAAATATTAAAAATTTTTTTTTTCGTAATTTTATAACTGTTTTAAAACATAATTTTAGATATGATTTAAATTCTGGTATTCATCAATTAGCTATAAATATTAAAAATGGTAATATAAGAAATATTGAAAAAATTTTTTTATCAAAAAAATATAATGATATAGAATATTTTAATATATTAAATATAAATCATTATAAAAAAATGATATCTTCCTTTATAAAAGGATATACAAAATATTTTTTTTATTTAAAGAATAATAATATACATGATGAAAATATTTTATATAAATTTAGTAATTATCAAGTAATATGTGCAATAAAATATGGATTATTTGGTACAAAAAATATTAATTTTATTATTGAACAAGAATTATTAAATAATAAAATAATTAAAATGAATTTAAAAAATAATAGTTGGTATATAGGTAAACCAATTATCATTACAAAAAATGATCACCTTCTAAATGTATTTAATGGAGATATTGGTATTACTTTTTTTGATATTAAAGATAAAAAATTTAAAATTAAATTTTTTTCATTTAATAATAAACAAAACATTGTATTAATTGATAATTTACCATCATATGAAATAGCATATGCAATAACAGTACATAAATCACAAGGATCAGAATTTAAAAATGTTGCATTAGTATTACCTGATAAATTTTATTCTATATTAACTAGAGAATTAATTTATACTGCTATTACTAGAACACAAAAAAAAATTACTATTTATAGTAATAAAAATATTTTTTATCAATCAATAAAATCTAAGATACAAAGATTTTCTAATCTTAAAAATAAAATTAATAATTATAATTAACTATTATTTAATAGATTTATAAAAAAATATATTTTAAATTAAACGTTCTTTAATACGTGCAGATTTACCTATTAAATTACGTAAGTAATATAATTTTGCTTTTCTTACACATCCTCTTTTTTTTATTTTAATATTATGAATTATTTTAGAATATAAAGAAAAAACACGTTCTATTCCAATACCATTTGATAATTTTCTAATAGTAAAAGAACAATTAAAACTTTTTTTTTTAGTAATTGAAATAACAATACCTTCAAAAATTTGTATTCTTTTTTTTGTATTTTCTACAACCCAAATATAAATTTCTAATGTATCTCCAGTTCTAAATAATGGAAATTTTTGATAATTTTTTTTTTGTTGTTGTTCAACATAATTAATAATATTATTCATTATTTTTTTCTTTAAAATTATTTATTTTTTAAATAAGAATGTTTAAATTTATTAAACAATAATTTTTCTTGTTTTGTCAATTTTTTTTTTTTTAATAAATCTGGTCTTTTTAACCAAGTTATTCCTAATGATTGTTTTAATCTCCATTCTTCTATTTTTTTATGATTTCCTGAAATTAAAACTTTAGGAACATGATTATTTTTTAAATTTTTTAATATTTTAGGTTTAGTATAATTAGGAAATCCTAATAAACCATTATTAAAAAAAGAATCTGTTGTACATGATGATATTGTATTTAATACACCAGGAATATTTCTTACTAAAACATCTATTAAAACCATAGCTGGTAATTCACCCCCACTAAGAATATAATCTCCTATTGAAATTTCTTCATCTACAAAATTATTAATAACACGTTCATCTATACCTTTATATCTACCACAAATAAAAATCATATTTTTATATGACAATAATTTTTTAATACAAGATACATTTAATTTTTGACCTTGAGGAGATAAAAAAATAATTTTTATATTATCTTTTTTCATTTTTAATTTTGCTTGATTAATAGCCCTTATTAAGGGTTCTGCTTTTAATATAACTCCACCTCCACCTCCATAAATTAAAGAATCAACTTTACGATTTTTATTTTGAATAAAATCTCTAGGATTAAAAAAACTAATATTTAACAGTTTTTTTTTTATACTTTTATTAATTAATCCATATTTTATAATTTCTTTAAATATATTAGGAAATAAACTAATTATACTAATCCACATATTTTAATTATTTTATTTGAAATGTTATAAGTTCCAGTCTACTTGAATAAATTTATTATTTAAATCTATTTTTTTAATAATATAATTTTCAATAAAGGGAATTAAAATTTTTTTTTTATGTACTTTTAATAAATTTGTTTTAATAATTAAAATATCATATATTTTTAAACTAATTAAATTAGTAACTTTACCTAATAAAAAATTTTGATTAAATACATAACATCCAATTATTTCATACCAATAATATTCTTTTATGTTTTTATATTTTTTTAATTCACTATATGAGATAAATATTTTTTTATTAATTAAATGAGAAATTTCATTAATATTATTAAAATTATTAAATTTAACAATATAATTTTTTTTATATATTTTATATTTAAAAAATTTTATAAAAAAAATATTATTTATATTATTTAATATAAATATTTTTTTATATAAAAAAATATCTTTTTTATTTTGAGTAAAAGAATATAATTTAATCCATCCTTTTATACCAAAAAATTTACCAAATTGTCCTAAAAGAATTTTTTTTTTTAACATATATTTATTTAAATAAATATATTTAATTATTTTATTAAGTTATGTACTCTTTTAGAGAGAGTAGCTCCTTTAGATAACCAAAATTCTATTCTATTTTTATCAAATTGTAATTTTTTATTTAAATTTAAAGGATCAAAATAACCTAACTTTTCTATAAAACGTCCATCTCTAGAATTTCTACTATCTGTAACAATAATTTGATAAAAAGGTTTTTTTTTAACACCTTTTCTAGATAATCTTATTTTAACCATATTTTTACTACTCCATATTTTTTAAATTAAAATAAATTTTTTACATATTTAATTATTTTACTAAAATTATGATTTTTTTTCATTTTTTTAGTAATTAATTTCATTTGATTATATTGTTTAAGTATAACATTAATCCTATAAATAGGAACTCCTGATCCTAAAGATATTCTTTTTTTTCTAGAAAAATTAATTATATCAATATTATTTTTTTCAAATATAGTCATAGAATTTATTATTGCTTTTGTATGTTTTATAGTATCATTATCAATATTTAAAATACTTAAAATAGGATTAGAAAAATTTTTAATATTATTTATTTTAATTTTATCTAAAAAATTAATAATATTTTTACTACCTATTGTTTGAATTTGTTCTATTTGTTCTAAGAAATTTTGAAAATTTAATTCATTTTTATTTTTTAATTTTTTTATGAAATTTTTATTTTTTTGAAAATTAATTTTTTTTTTAATCTCATTAATAATAGATAATTCAGAAGACATACCTAAAATTTTAGAAGCAATTATTTTAGGAGAAAATATTTCAATATTATTTATTTTTTCTCCTGTACCAATAAATTTAATAGGTTTTTTTATTATATATTTTACAGATAAAATAGCACCTCCTCTAGTATCACTATCAGTTTTAGTTAAAAAAATACCAGTAATAGGTAAAAGATCATTAAATTTTTTAGCACTATTAATAGAATCTTGTCCTGTCATAGCATCAACAGTAAAAATAGTTTCTATAGGAGATAATATATTATGAATATCTTTTATTTCATTCATCATAGAATTGTCTATATGTAATCTTCCTGCAGTGTCTACTATTAATATATCATAAAAATGTTTTTTCGCATAAAATAATGCTTTTTTAGATATTTCTTGAGGAGAATATTTATTATCTATATTTAGATAATCAATTTTCATATTATTTGCTAAAATTTGTAATTGTTTCATTGCAGCAGGTCTATATATATCTGTTGATATAACAACAATTTTTTTTTTATATTTTTTTTTTAAAAAGTATGCTAATTTTATTACACTTGTTGTTTTTCCTACTCCTTGTAATCCAATAAATAAAATTACAGCAGGTGGTTGAATAGCAATATTAATATTCTTATTAGAAGAATCCATAATTTTAATTAAATTTTTATATACTATTTTTATAAATTCTTGTCCTGGAGTAAAATTATTATTAATTTTTTTACCAACAGCATCTTTTTTAATATTTTGAATAAATTTTTTAATAACTTTTAAAGAAACATCTGCTTCTAATAAATTATTAAAAATTTTATCTAAAGTTTCTTTTATATTTTGTTCTGTTAAACGTCCATAATTTCTAATTTTTGATAATGTTTTAGATAATTGATTACTTAAATTTTTAAACATAAAAATTCCTTATATATATTTTTAAAATAAAACATAAAATATTTCTATATATAAATATTTTTTAAAATTAAAATTTAATATATATTTTTTTAAAAAAGTATTTAATTATATAAAATATAAATATTTATATATTTAAATAAAAAATGTAATTAATATGATAAAAAATATAATATTAGAAAAAATAATTAATAATAAATTAAAAAATAATTTAAATATAAAAGATTATATTCCTAACGGTTTACAAATAGAAGGTAAAAAATATATAAAAAATATTATACTTGGAGTAAGTGCTTGTCAACAATTATTAAATATTGCAGTAAAATTTAAAACAGATGCTGTTATTGTACATCATGGATATTTTTGGAATAATGAATCTCCAATTATTAAAGGATTTAAAAAAAAAAGAATATATACATTATTAAATAATAATATTAATTTATATAGCTGGCATATTCCTTTAGATATTAATGAAAAAATAAGTAATAATATTTATTTAGCTAAAATTTTAGATATAAATATAAAAGGTAAAATTAATCCTTTTATATTTTATGGATTTTTAAAAAAAAAAATAAATATTAAAGATTTTTTGAAAAAAATAAAAATTAAATTAAATAGAATTCCATTACATTTTGGTAAAAATGCACCTAAAAAAATTTATAAAATAGCTTGGTGTAGTGGGGCAGGACAGAAATTTTTTGAACAAGTACTAAATTTTGATATTGATGTTTTTTTAACAGGAGAAGTATCGGAAATGAATTTACATATTTCTAATGAAAATAAAATTCATTTTATTAGTGCAGGACATCATGCAACAGAAAAAGGTGGAGTTATCATGTTAAGTAAATGGTTAAAAAAAAAATTTAAATTACAAACTCATTTTATAGATATATATAATCCAATATAAAATATATAAATAAATTATAATTAAATATCATTATATTTATATAAATTAAAAAATTATTTATTAAAATAAATAAGGTAATTATTTTGAATAAAAAATTAAATTTAACAGCATTAATATCATTAGTATTAAGTTCAATGTTAGGTGCAGGAGTATTTAGTCTACCTCAAAATATGGCTCTAATTGCAAGTCCTTTAGCTCTCATAATAGGTTGGTGTATAACTGGTATCGGTATAATTTTTTTAGCAACTTCTTTATTATTACTTAATAAATTAGAACCTAATTTACAAGGAGGTATTTTTGCTTATGCTAAAAATGGATTTGGTAATTTAATATGTTTTTATTCTACCTGGGGGTATTGGTTATGTGCTATTATTGCTAACGTTTCTTATTTAGTCATCTTATTTTCTGCAATGGGTCTTTTATTTGATAGTTCAAATCATATAATTTTTGGTTCTGGAAATACATGGATATCGATTTTAGGATCTTCCATATTATTATGGATTATACATTTTTTATTATTAAAAGGAACACAAACTGCTTCTAAAATTAATATCATTACTACATTATGTAAATTAATACCTTTAATTGTTTTTGTAATTTTATCTTGTATAGTTTTTAATTATAAAATATTTAGTTTAGATTTATTAGGTTTAAAAACAAAAGTTTCAATTTTAAAACAAATTAAAGATACCATGTTAATTACTTTATGGGTATTTATTGGATTAGAAGGCGCTGTTATTCTTTCTAATAAAGCAAAAAATACTAAAGACATAGGAAAAGCAACATTATTAGCAGTTATTATAGCTTTATTTATATATTTACTTATAACTTTATTACCTTTTGGTATTTTTTCTAGATTAGATTTAGCTAGGATAAAAAATCCTTCTCTAGCTAGTATTATGACTGTTTTAATCGGTCAATGGGGTAATATTTTTACTTCTTTAGGATTAATTATTTCAGTATGTGGTTCATATCTTAGTTGGACAATAATGGCTGCAGAAGTACCTTGGATTGCTGCTAAAAATAATATTTTTCCTATAATATTATCTAAACAAAATAATAATAAAGCTCCATCATATGCTTTATTATTTACTAATATTAGTATGCAAATATGTTTATTATTAATTTGGATAACCAAAATTGATTATAATAAATTATTGAATATTGCATCTGAAATGATATTAGTACCATATTTTTTAGTTGGGGCTTATTTAATAAAAATATCTTGTAAAAAAAAAATAAATAAGTTTAATTTATTTATTGGTATCGGGTCTTGTCTTTATTCTATTTGGTTATTATATGCGGCTGGATTTATAAATCTCTTATTATCTTTAATATTATATACACCAGGGTTAATTATTTTAATATTAACTAAGATTATAAATCCTAAAATTTTATTTTTAAGTAAAATTGAAAAAATTTTTTGTTTTGTTTTATTAATTTTATCTATTTATGCTTTATTTATTATATTAAATTAAAATTATAAAAAAATATATCATGACTATTTATAATATATTTTAGTCATGATATTATTAAAATTAAAGTTTAAAATTTTTAAATTCTTTAATTTTTACTGTAGAGTCTATTTGTCCTATTAAATAGGAGCTTATTTCTACTTCTTGAGGAGCCATTTGTACATTATCAGATATTAACCAAGAATTAATCCATGGAAGAGGATTTTTTTTAATTTTAAATGGTGATTTTAGACCTACTTTTTCCATTCTAATACTAGTTATATATTTTATATATTGACACAATATATTCTTATTTAAACCTATCATTGATCCATTAGCAAATAAATATTCAGCCCATTGTTGTTCCTGTATAGAAGCATCTAGAAATAATTTATAACATTGTTTTTCGCATTCTATAGCAATTTTTGCCATGTCTTTATCTTCTTTCCCTTGTCTCATGTTATTAATTATATATTGTGTTCCTCTTAAATGTAAATATTCATCACGTGCTATAAATCTAATAATTTTAGCATTTCCTTCCATTAATTCTCTTTCAGCAAAAGCAAAAGAACAGGCAAAACTAACATAAAATCTAATAGCTTCTAAAATATTAACACTCATTAAACATAAATATAATTTTTTTTTTAAATCATATAGATTTATATTTATTTTTTTACCCTTAAAAGAAAAGGTACCTTCACCAAATAAATGCCAATAATTAGTCATTTCAATAAGTTCATCATAGTATTTAATAATATCTTTTGTTCTAAGAAGAATATTATTATTAGTAATAATATCATTAAAAATGATAGATGGGTCATTTACAATATTTCTAATTATATGGGTATAAGATCTAGAATGTATTGTTTCAAAAAATGACCAAGTTTCTACCCATGTTTCTAATTCTGGAATAGAAATTAAAGGAAGTAAAGCTATATTAGGACTACGACCTTGAATTGAATCTAATAAAGTTTGATATTTTAAATTACTAATAAATATATGTTTTTCATTTTTTGATAAGTTTTTATAATTAATACGGTCATATGATATATCTATTTCTTCTGGTCTCCAAAAAAAACTTAATTGTTTTTCAATTAATTTTTCAAAAATTTGATGTTTTTGTTGATCATAACGCGCAATATTTACAGGTTGTCCAAAAAACATAGGTTCTTTTAATTGATTATTTGGTTTTTTAGAAAAAGTAGTATAATTCATTTTACTATCCAAAAAATTTTAATTATTTAAAAATTAAATTATACAAGAACCATTTAAACATATATCATTTTCTTTTATAATATTATCATCATTGATATAATTAGCTCCATCTCTAGTGTTTTGATAATACAATGTTTTTATTCCTAATCTATAAGAAATTAATACATCATATAATAATTGTTTCATTGGTATTTTATTTTTTTTAAAACGAGTAGGATCATAATTCATATTTGATGAAATAGATTGATCAATAAATTTTTGTATTATACCTATTAAATTTAAATATCCTTGATTATTTGGAATTTCCCATAACAATTCATATTTTTCTTTTAATTTTAAAAATTCGGGTACTACTTGTTTTAAAATACCATTTTTAGAAGCTTTAATACTAACAAATCCTCTGGGAGGTTCTATACCATTAGTAGCATTAGATATTTGAGAAGAAGTTTCAGAAGGCATAATAGCTGACAATGTAGAATTACGTAATCCATATTTTTTTATATTATTTCTTAATTTTTCCCAATTATAATGTAGTTTTTCTGTATGTATTTGGTCAACATATTTTTTATATGTATCTATAGGTAGAATACCTTTAGAATAATTTGTTTCTTTAAACAATGGACAATAACCTTCAATTTTTGCTAATTTATTAGAAGCCTTTAACAAATAATATTGTATTGTTTCAAATGTTCTATGTGTTAAATTATTTGCACTATTATCAGAATAACGAACATTATTTTTTGCTAAATAATAAGCAAAATTAATAACTCCTATACCTAAAGGTCTTCTCCCTAAAGCTGAATTTTTAGCAGCAGGAATTAAATATTTTTGATAATCTAATAAACAATTTAATGCTCTTACAATTAAATCAGATAAATTTTTAATTTCATATAAATTTTTAATTTTTCCTAAATTAAATGCTGCTAAAGTACATAATCCTATTTCTCCATTAGGATCATTAATATTATTTAGTGTTTTAGTAGGTAAAGTAATTTCTAAACAAAGATTTGATTGTCTTATTGGAGATATTTTAGGATTAAAAGCAGAATGTGTATTACAGTGATCAACATTTTGAATATATATTCTACCTGTTGAAGTACGTTCATGCATCATTAATGTAAATAAATTCAAAGCACTAATAATTTTTTTTCTAATTTTATTATTTTTTTCATATTTTTTGTAAAGATTACTAAATTTTTTTTGGTCTGAAAAAAAATATTCATACAAACCAGGAACATCTGAAGGACTAAATAAAGTAATATTTTCTCCATTAATTAAACGTTGATATAATAATTTATTAATTTGTACACAGTAATCAAGATGTCTTACTCTATTATTTTCTACTCCTCTATTATTTTTTAATACTAATAAATTTTTTATTTCTAAATGCCATAAAGGATAAAATAATGTACCTGCTCCTCCTCTAACACCTCCTTGAGAACATGATTTAATAGCAGTTTGAAAATGTTTATAAAAAGGAATACATCCAGTATGTAATGCTTCTCCATTTCGAATTGGACTACCTAAGGCACGTATACGTCCTACATTAATACCTATTCCTGCCTTTTGAGATACATATTTTACTATACTACTAGTTGTAGCATTAATAGAATCAATATTATCACCACATTCTATTAAAATACATGAACTAAATTGTTTTGTTAAAGTACGTACACCAGACATAATAGGTGTGGGTAAAGATATTTTAAAAGTAGATATAGCATCATAAAAATGTTTAATATAATAAATTCTTTTATTTATAGGATATTCAGAAAATAAACAAGCTGAAATTAATATATATAAAAACTGAGCACTTTCATAAATTTTACCAGTGACTCTATCTTTTATTAAATATTTTCCTTCTAATTGTTTTACTGCTGCATATGAAAACTTCATATCACGATTATGATCAAGAAATTTTTCCATAATTAAAAAATCCTTTTTATTATATTTTTGTAAAAGTAATTTGTCATATTTTTTTAAAAAAATCATTTTTTTTACATGATTGTATAATGTTGGAGGATGAAATGTTCCATAAGCTTCTTTCCTTAAAAGAGATATAGCTAATCTAGCAGCCATATATTGATAATCTGGATTTTTTTCTGAAATCAAATCTGCTGTTATTTTAATTATAATATTATGAATTTTTACTGTATTAATTTTATTATATAATTGTAAAAATAATTGTTTTTTTATTTGTATAAAAGATATATTTTGTAAATTTTTAGCAGCATAAGCTAATAGAATATTTATTTTATTCATATTTATTAATTCTATACATTTATTTCTTTTAGTAACAAAAAAATTTTTTTTCATATTTAATACCTTTCAAAATAAAAAGATATCTTTAATATCTATTAAATACGTATTTAAAATATAATTTTTAAACATTAAAGAGTAAATAATTTTATATAAAAATTTATTTTAAATAAAATAAAAATATAAATTTTATTAACTATAACTGATTTAGCTTAATTTTAAGATAATTAATATTATTAACTTTATATATTTTTAATATAGTATTGCTAATAATATAATGATATTACCTATAGAAAAGAAAGGTCATAATTTATATTATTAAAAATATTTAAATTACAAAATTTAGAAAATTTATCAGTAATTTATATATAAATTCCTATCTTAAATAAATATATTGCTTCAATATTAAATTTTATTTTAATGAATTTATATTAATAAAAACTTAAATTGTTATTATAATATTAAAATTAATAAAAACGAATAATTTATATTTTAATACTACAGCTATAACTACATTAATATAATATATTTTTTCTATTTTTAATATTTTTTTAAAGTAATAGGATACAAAAAATTTTTATTTTAAAAATAAAATGTTTTTTTATTAAAAATTAATTGAGGATTATAAATTATTAACATTATTTTATAATAATTACTTTTTTAGTAAAAGTATTTTATTTTTAATTATATAAATAGGAATAATAAATAATAAATTAAATTTAATAAAAATATTATCATTTATAATAATTTATTATTTTTTTTTCATCATAACTACATATAATTATATTTACTTTTATATTTAGAAAATTATCTATTTTTATACTAATTATAAAATTGTAATTATTTAATTTTTATTTTTTTAATAAAATTGATTGTTTTATATTAATAAAATTACTAATTTAAGATGATTTTCCTTTTTTATTTTTTTTCTTAATTAAGAAAAATAACTCATTATATATATTATTCTAAAATTGTATTTTTTTCATATTATAAAAAAGTATTTATTAATTTTTTTACATCTATTTAAATTCTTTATTATTAAAATATCTGTATTTATATTTTAATTTTTTTAACAATATATTGAATTTCAGATTTACTAGCTAAAATATATAATATTTTTAGTAATTTTAATGCATGATTTTTATCATGCATTATGAGAAATAATAATAATATTAATAAATTTTATATTTTTGTTGTACATTGTACATATATTATATAATTCCTGTAATAAAATTTTAATAATTTAAAATAAATTTTTTTTATCTTTAATAAAAAGAATCTATACAATAGAATTTATATTTTACGTAAAAACTATTTTAATTTTTTTTAAATTATGATTTTAATTATTAACAATATAAAATATAAATAAAATATATAAAACTTTTGTGTAATAATAAATTTATTATAATTATTTATTTTTTAATAAATAAATCATAAGTATTGAAATATCAGCTGGTGTTATACCAGGTATTCTAGAAGCTTGTCCAAGAGTATACGGTTTATAATAATTAAATTTATCTATTGCTTCACTAGATAAACTTTTAATAGTATTAAAATTAATATTTATAGGTATTAATATATTTTCATTTTTTTTTTGTTTTTTTATATGTTCTTCTTGTCTTTTAATATAACCTTGATATTTTAATTCTGTTTCAATATATTCAAAAATCTCTATTTTTTCTTTATTAAAAGATAATATATTATATTTTAATAAATCTTTATAATTTATTTCGGAACGTTTTAATAAATTAATTCCATTAATATTAATATTATTTATATTATATTTTTTTAATAAATTTTCGAATTTGTTTTTATTATTTAAATTAATAGAAAAATTTTTAATTTTTTGATATTCTTGTTCAATACTTTCTAGTTTTTCATTAAATTTTTTCCAACGTAAATCATCTACTAAACCTAGTTTTCTACCTATTTCTGTTAATCTTATATCAGCATTATTTTCTCTTAATAAGAGTCTATATTCTGCTCTTGATGTAAACATACGATATGGTTCTTTTGTGCCTAAAGTACATAAATCATCTAATAAAACACCTATATATGCTTGATTTCTTAATGGATACCATGATTTTTTTTCATCTATTAATAGAGAAGCATTTAATCCTGCTATTAGTCCTTGGGCAGCAGCTTCTTCATAGCCTGTAGTTCCATTAATTTGTCCTGCAAAAAATAAACCTTTTATAAATTTACTTTCCATTGTAGGTTTTAAACCTCTAGGATCATAAAAATCATATTCTACAGCATATCCTGGTCTAGTAATATGTGCGTTTTCTAAACCTTTAATTGATTTTACAATTAAAAGTTGTACGTTAAATGGTAAACTAGTAGAAATTCCATTAGGATATATTTCATTATTTATGATGCCCTCCGGTTCTAAAAAAATTTGATGTTTTTTTTTATTAGAAAATCTAATAATTTTATCTTCAATAGATGGACAATATCTAGGACCTTTTGATTTTATTAATCCACTATATATAGGACTTTTTTTAATATTATCAAATATAATTTGATGTGTATCTATATTAGTATATGTAATATAACAAGGTAATTGTTTAGGATGTTGTTTAGCATTACCAAGATAAGAAAAAA
Source organism: Enterobacteriaceae endosymbiont of Donacia provostii (assembly GCF_012570145.1). Classification (GTDB taxonomy): domain Bacteria; phylum Pseudomonadota; class Gammaproteobacteria; order Enterobacterales; family Enterobacteriaceae. The sequence goes on along the minus strand of NZ_CP046206.1, from coordinate 398,178 downwards.
ATGGTAAAGGATCATCACTATTTTGTTTTTCTAATTGAGAAAAATTAATACTTCTTTTATCAATACGGGGGGGGGTACCTGTTTTTAATCTTCCTTTATTTATAGGCAATTCACATAAAAATTTAGCTAAACTAATAGATGAAATATCATTAATTCTTCCTCCAAGATATTGATTATTAGAACCAATATAAATTTTACCATTTAAAAAAGTACCAGTCGTTAAAATTACAATTTTAGAATAAAAAATATCATTATTTTTAGTTATAATACCATTTATTTTATAATTTTTAATGATAATTTTTTTAACTTCTTGTTGAAAAATAAGTAGATTTTTTTCTTTTTGTAATAAAAATTTTATTTGAGATTTATATATTTCTCTATCTGCTTGTGCTCTAGTAGATCTAACAGCAGGTCCTTTACTATAATTAAGGATTTTAAAATTAATACCAGAATAATCAATTGCGGTAGCCATAATACCATTTAATGCATCTATTTCTTTTACTAAATGACTTTTCCCTACACCTCCAATTGCTGGATTACAAGACATTTGTCCAATTGTATCTATATTATTTGTTATTAAAAGAGTCTTTTTTTTCATTTTAGCACTAGCTATAGCTGCCTCTGTACCTGCATGTCCACCACCTATAACAATTACATCAAATTTATTAAAATTATACATAAAATTATATACCGAGTTTTAACAAAATATAAAATATTTTATCTTTAAAAGATAAGTAATTAAATGGGATCAACATTAATAATAAACTTAATTTTATTAAAAAAAATAATTTTTTTCATAATAACAATAATATAATTTGTAATTAATTGTAATTTTTTTTTAAAAATATGTTGTAAAATTAATTGTTTTCTAAAAAAACCTTTTCTTTTAATTTGTTTTAATGATAATGGTCCAATAATAATAAATTTTTTTTCATTTATAAATTTTTCTATAATTTTTTTTTTTAAAATTTTTAAAAAATTTAATAAAATTTTTTGATCTTTAGATTCAAAGATTAGAGAAATATGATTAGTAAAAGGAGGTAATAACATTTTTTTTCTTTCTTTTAAAATAAAATGAACTACATCATAATAAGTTTGATATTTTTTAAATATTTTTAAAAAAATTTCATGATTTGGATAATGTGTTTGAATAATAACTGTTTTTTTTTTTTTATTTAAATGATTATTTAATATATTAAAAATATATTGTGTAAAATATTCTGTAGTTTTAAAATTTTTAGAAAATAAAATATTATCTATATTTAAAAAAATAATTAAACTATTTTTTAAAAATGAAAAATATTCCTTATATAAAATTTGAGATGAAATAATAATTGAAGGTTTTTTATTATTAATACATAAAATTTTTTTAAAAAAATTATCATTATTAATATTAAATATTGATATATTTGGAAAAATATTATTTAATAACTCAGTTAATTTTTCTATACCAATACCTATCGGTATAAAAAAATTTTTATGACAAAAGGGACATATATCAAACATATTAATAATTTTTTTACAACAATAACAATATAATTTCCATATATTTTTATAAAATATAAAATTATTGCTACAATCTGTACACTTTAAAATTTTATGACAAAAATTACATAAAATATTAATAGCATATCCAATATGTTTATAATAAATGATTATTTGTTCATTTTTTTGAATATATTTTAATATTATTTTTATTAAAGTTTTAGAAAGATATGGCGATTTAAATGTTTTTTCACCTAAAAAGAAAAATGTAAAGAAATTTTTATAAACTATTTCTTTTTTATTTTCAAATAAAAAATCATATTTTTTAATATTAATATTATATATTGTTTCTATACTTAACGTATTAGAATTTAATATAATAGGAATATTATCCATTTTAGCTCTTAAAATAGCTATATTTCTAGTATTATATTCAAATACATTATTTTTTCTATATATAAAATTATGTTCTTCTGTTAAGATTATTAATCCTAATTTAAAATATTGTATCAAAATAGAAAATTTAGTTCCTATTATTATAGATAATAAACCATTTTTTATATTTTTCCAAATTGATAATGTTTTTTTATTAGTAAAATTTGAATATAATAAACAAATAGATGTATCTAATTTAGATAAAAAATATTTATATAATTGAAAAGAAAAATAATATTGTGGTACGATTATTAATATTTGTTTTTTTTGTGATAGAATTATTTTAATCATATCTAAATAGATGTTAATTTTTTCAAGAAAAATAATATTATTCTGTGTAACATAAACACAAAATTTATTTTGATTACATTTTTTTTTAAAATTTTCTAAAATGTTTATTTTTTCATTTTTCATAAAATTATTATATTTTTTATATAAATAATCTTGTTTTTGATTATAAAATTTAAAATTAATTTTTTTAATTTTTAAAAACTGAAAATATTTTAATATCTTAATGTTATTCATATAAAGAATATTTTTTGATTGTATATCATCTATATTTATACAAGATTTATTTTTTTTTCTAAAAAAAATCGGTAATATTCGAAATAATATACTTCCAATAGGATATTGATAATATTGAGAAATTTTTTTAGCAAAATTTATCATGAAAGAATTTAATAAAGGTTGTTTATCTAAAATTTTAGTTATAAATTTTAATTTATTTCTATATTTTATAGAATGAGAAGTAATTTTTATTACTATACCTATATAATATTTTTTTTTAATTGATATTAAAACCCTACATCCTATAGATGTAACAATATTTTTAGGTAATAAATAATCAAATTCATTATTTATAACAGAATTATTAATTACAATTTTAATAATTTTCATAATGTTAAATTTTTAATAAATAACTTGTAATAAAATTTTTTATTTATAAAATAAATATAATATTTTAATAAAATAATAATTAATCATATATATGAAAAAAAATATTCATCCTAAATATAATAGTATTTTAGCTAAATGTTCATGTGGTAATTTAATTAATATTAAATCAACTTTAAAAAATAATAAAGAATTAAGTTTAGATGTTTGTTATCTATGTCATCCTTTTTATACAGGAAAACAAAAAATAACAGATAATAAAGGTCGTGTTGAACAATTTAGAAAAAAATTTAAAAATTTTCAAATATTTAAATAAAATTTTAAAAAATTACAATTTTATTAATCAATAATGATTTGATCATTATTAATCATTATTGATTAGTAATTAATAAAAAAGAATTATTTAATTTTCTTTTCTTTATATAAGACATGTTTCCTTAATAAAGGATCAAATTTTTTAATTGATAATTGTTTTATATTTTTTTTATTTTTAGTAATAGTATAAAAATGTCCAGTTTTAGCAGATGAAACTAACTTAATTATTATACGTTTTTTTTTTGCCATAATATATTATCCTTTTTTATTTATTATAAATTTTTATATTTTCTATTCCTTTTTTATTAATTAATCTTATCCCCTTTGAAGATATTTTTAATTTAATAAATCTTTTTTCTTTTGCTAACCAAAATTTATGATAATGAATGTTAGGTAAAAATTTTCTTTTAGTTGCATTCATTGCATGAGAACGTTTATTTCCTTTTATTGTTTTTTTTTTAGTTATTTGACAAATTTTAGTCATTTTTTAGTTCCTTTTAAATTTTTTATTGAAGTTATAATATATATATTTTCTGTATAAAAATAAGTAAATATATTATTTATATAATGTTAATTATTTATTTTTTTTTTAGAAACAATAACCATAGCTGGTCTTAATAATCTTTTATTTAAAATATATCCTTTTTGTAAAACTTTTATTATATAATTTTCTTTAATTTTATCTGATTCAATTATTGACATTGCTTGATGTTTAGATGGGTCAAAGGGTAAATTAATATCATTTATAGATGTAACACCAAATTTTTTAATTAATGTTAATAATGATTTTAAAGTTAATTTAATACCTTCTATTATAGAAATAATAAAAGAATCTTTTTTATATTGTTTTAATTCTAAAGATCTTTCTAAATTATCGATAACAGGTAATAGTTCATAAATAAATTTTTCTAAAGAAAATTTATAGGCGTTTTCTATATCTAAAAATGATCTACGTCTTATATTTTCTATTTCAGATTGAGAACGTAATTTTATATCCCATATTTGTTGTTTAATTTTTTTTATTTTGTTTTTTAATTCAAAAATTTCTATTTTTAATAAATCATTTTTTTCTTTAAAATAATTAATTGTATTGTTTTCGTTATCTGTTTCTTTTTGATCAATTGTATTGTTTTCGTTATCTGTTTCTTTTTGATCAATTGTATTGTTTTCGTTATCTGTTTCTTTTTGATCAATTGTATTGTTTTCGTTATCTGTTTCTTTTTGATCAATTGTATTGTTTTCGTTAT
>NZ_CP046206.1:302323-393793 GCF_012570145.1 Enterobacteriaceae endosymbiont of Donacia provostii | reverse complement strand
AATTGTATTGTTTTCGTTATCTGTTTCTTTTTGATCAATTGTATTGTTTTCGTTATCTGTTTCTTTTTGATCAATTGTATTGTTTTCGTTATCTGTTTCTTTTTGATCAATTGTATTGTTTTCGTTATCTGTTTCTTTTTGATTAATTGTATTGTTTTCGTTATCTGTTCTTATATTATTTTTCATTTTTTATCCTTATTTAATTATTTTTTTATTTGTAAAATTTATTTGTAAAAAATAATAATTTTTTTATATAAAAAAAATTTTTTTAATATATTTATTTTTTTTAAATTATTTTTATATATTGTATATTATAAAAATATAATATATAATATTAGATATTTAAATAATAAAATTTTTATGATAGAAAAAAAATTTTTTATTTTTAATAAAAAAGTATATAATAATTTCTTTATCAAAGAAAGATTTGATGCTGGACTAATTTTAAAAGGATGGGAAGTAAAATCTTTAAGATTTAATAAAGGAACTATTATAAATAGTTATATAACTATTATAAATAAAAAAATTTATTTATATAATTTTGATATCAATCCGTTAAAAACGGTATGTAGTCATATTAATTTTAATTCAAAGAGAATTAAACAATTGTTGTTAAAAAAAAAAGAGATAAATTTGTTACAAAATTATATAAATTCTCAAGGTTTTACAATTGTTGTTATTGGTTTGTTTTGGAAAAAATCGTTGTGTAAAGCAAACATTGCAGTTGTTAAAGGTAAAAAAAAATATGATAAAAGAAATCTTTTAAAAAAGAAAATATGGAATATTAAAAAAATACGTTTATTAAAAAAAAATATTTAGGGGCTGATTGGATTTGACAAAATTATAAAACTTAAAGAGCATGTCAAGGTACGGTAGGCCTTGTAAAAAAACCGTTAAAGATAATTGCAGAAAATCAAAGCTACGCTTTAGCAGCATAAAAAACTGTTTAAAGTTCTGTTTCTTATTATTTTCTCTTTAATAAAAAGTAAACAGTCATAAATAAAAGAGATCGTATATAATTTGTCTAAAATTATATATTAAAGTAATAAGACTAGATAATAGTAAACTTTGTTTTATCAGTTTATATTATTAAAATTTTAGATAAAACTAAACATGTAGTTGCTAAGAGTGTAATAATTTTGGACGGGGGTTCGAATCCCCCCAGCTCCATTATAATTTAATTAAGTAAAAAATTTTGTTAAATTTTTCTTTCTAATACGGATGGATTTAGGTGTAATTTCTATTAATTCATCCTTTTGAATAAAATCTATTGCTGTTTCAACAGACATTTTTTTTATAGGAACTAAACTGATATGTTTATCCCTACCTGATGATCTTATATTAGTTAATTTTTTACTAATTAAACAATTAACGATAAGATTATTTGATTTATTATTAATTCCTATTATTTGTCCTTTATAAATTTTTTCTCCTGGAGAAATTAGTAATTTTCCTTTTGATTGTAAATTATATAATGCAAATGCAACAGCATAACCTTCTTTATTTGAAATTAATACACCATTATTTCTTTTCTCTATTATATCAAATTTATTTATATCATAATGACTAAAGAAAGAATTCATTATACCATTACCTGATGTTATATTTATAAATTCATTATGAAAACCAATTAATCCTTTACTTGAAATTAAAGCTTCAATTTCAATTTTATTATTATTTTTTAAAATAATATTATTTATTATAGCTTTTTTTTTATTTAATAGTTGAATTATTTGGCCTTTTTTATTTTGTATAAAATCTAAAATTAATATTTCAAATGGTTCTGTTTTTTTTCCGTTGATTATTCTAGATATGATTTGTGGTTTTGATATTAATAATTCAAATCCCTCTTTTCTCATATTTTCTATTAACATAGCTAGATGTAATTCTCCTTTTCCAGAAACTATAAAAATATTACTATTTTTTGTATGTTCTATTTTTAGAGCTACATCATATAAACAAACTTTATTAATTTTATTAAAAATTTTATTAGACGTTAAATTTTTTCCTTCTAATCCTGCAAATGGAGAATTATTAACTTGAAATAACATACTAATTTTTGGTTTTTCTATATTTAATTTTGGAAGAGATTTATAATAATTTATTGCACAAATTGTATCAAAAATATTAATTTTTTCAAATCCTATTCCTGCAATACCTACAATATCACCAGCTTTAGCATTATCAGTATAAATATTTTTTAATCCTATATTAAATATTATATATAAAACTTTAATTTTATTTATTTTATTATTTTTATCTTTAAATATTAAAGTTTGATTAATAACAACATTTCCTCTTTTTATTAATCCAATACAAATATTACCAATATAATTATTAAATTCTATTTGAGATATTTGCATTTGAAATGGTTTTTTAATTTGACATTTAGGATATGGAACATAATCAATAATAGTTTTATATATAATATTCATATTATTATGCATTTTATTTATATCATATCCTGACATGCCTTTTAAAGCTGAAGTATATATTATTGGGAAATTAATTTGATCATCTGAAGCATTTAAATCTATAAATAAATCAAATATTTTATTAATAACCCATTTTGTTCTTAGAAATTTTCTATCTACTTTATTTACTATAACAATAGGTTTAAATTTATATAGAAAAGCTTTTGATGTAACAAATCTTGTTTGAGGCATGGGTCCTTCAATAGCATCTACTAACAATAATACAGAATCTACCATAGATAAAACACGTTCTACTTCCGTACTAAAATCTGCATGTCCTGGAGTATCAATAATATTAATTTTATAACCTTTCCAAAATACAGATGTATTTTTTGAAAAAATTGTTATACCTTTTTCTTTTTCTAATTCATTAGAATCCATTAATCTATTATTATTTTTATTTTTTAATAAATTTTTAATATTTTTAAAATTATCAGATTCTTTTAATAATTGATCTATTAATGTTGTTTTTCCATGATCTATATGTGCTACAATAGCTATATTACGTGTTTTTTTCATAAAATCCTAATATAATAGTAATTTCAAAAATTAACTTAATTTTTTTATATATTATTACTAATATAATTATAAAATTTTATTCGGTAGTTATAATTATATTTTAATAATAAAGAAAATTTATTATGAATATTTTTTATTGATATATATATTAAATGTAATAAAATATTATATTTTTTTAAAAAAATATTATATACAGTATATAATGTAAATTCAGTTATTAATTTTATTAAATTCATATAATCTAAATAAATATTTTAAATATTTTATTTTAGGTTTAATTTTAAATGTTAAATATTCTTTATTAAGAATAATATTAGTTTTAATTTTTGTTAATTTATGATATAAAAACACTAATTTTTGATATTGTATTAATTTTTTTTTAATATTTATCCCTCCTCTAAAATTAAAATTATTTATATAATTTATATTATTATAAATATTTTTTAAATTTCCTAATTTATTAATTAATTTTTGACCGATTTTTTTTCCTATTCCTGGAACTCCAGGAATATTATCTATAGAATCCCCACTTAACGCTAATAAATCGCTAATAAATTTTGGGTATACTCCATATTTAAGATATATTTCTTTTGGTCCAGAAATAGAATAGTTAATTGGATTTATTATTTTAGTATTTTTTGTAACTAATTGAGCTATATCTTTATCTATACTAAAAATAAAAACAAAATAATTTTTTTTCTCTGCATATACTGATAAAGTACCAATTATATCATCAGCTTCTATATTTTTTATATATATAACATTATATCCCATAGCCTGTATAATTTTATACAATGGTTTAGTTTGTATAATTAAATTGTGAGGCATTTTTTTTCTATTTAATTTATATTCATTAAAAATTTTTTGTCTAAAAGATTTTCCCTTAGTATCAAAAATAATTAAAAAATAACTATTAACATTCATTTTTATAATTTTATTAAACATATTAATAAAACCATAAATTGCTCCAGTAGGATATCCATGACTATTAGTCAAATTAGGTAAAGCATAATACGCACGATATAAATAAAATGTTCCATCTATTAAAATTATTTTTTTTTTCATATATATTTATTATTTTTAATACTAAATATTATCTTTTTTATTTTTTTAAAAGTTTTAATATTAAATTTATATAATGTGAATAAAAATGATCTTTATAAACAGCATATAATGAAGATAAATTAATTATATATTTATTATTAATAAAAATATTTGGGACTAAATTTATATCTAATTTTTCAACTAAATCATAATCTTTTTCAAATAATATTTTTGCAATATTACTATCCCATGCAGCATCAAATGCATTTTCAGTTATACCTGTAACTTTTACAAAAAGTTTTTTTATGGATTTATAATCATGTATTGTATTAGTATTATGAATACCGTCAAAAATAGGACCTATAACTTTATTTTCTACATTTAATATTTTAGCAACAACCCAAGCATAACCTAATAAAGTAGCAAATCCATTTTCTTGTCCAATTTTACTATAATGAATTTTTATAATTTTAGTATTTTTAGGTATTTTATTTATAAAGATTTTTTTATTAATATTTTTGTAAAATTCATAACAATGAGGACATAAAAATGAAAAAAATTCTACTATAACTGGTTTATTATTAAATTCTTTATTATATAATAATTGATCTTCTTTTGTTAAAACTTCATAAAATGGTTCTTTTGGTGGATTTCTATATGCAAAACAATTATTAGATGTAACTAATAATAAAAATAACATACTAAAAAATAATATACTTTTTTTTTTTATATTTATCATAGTTTTATCACTTTTAATTAAAAAGATTAATATGATGACTATCTATATCTATTAAATAGTTAAAGTTAAACTATTTTGAAAAAATTTATTAATTTTATATTAAAACTTTTAATATTAATATTAAAAGTTTTATATTAAAAAATAACATTTTTTAAAAAAAAAATCAAATTATTTATATCATCTGGTAATACTGTATTTAATTTTATATAAGTTTTATAAAATGGATGTATAAATTTTATATGATATGCGTGTAGAGCTTGTCTATTAATTATTTTTTTAATTTTATTTTCATAAATTTTTGTTTTATTAAAAATATTATGATTTTTATAAATTTTATCACCAATTATACTATGTTTAATATGAGATAAATGTACTCTAATTTGATGAGTACGACCTGTTGTTAATTGAATTTTTAAATGAGTATAATTTTTAAAAATATTTTTTACAAAAATTTTTGTCATAGAAGGTTTTCCTAATGGATGTACATTCATATAAATATTATTTTTTTTATAAATACGTTTTATTGGTAAATTAATGATTTTATTATTTTTAATAATTCCATTAACAATAGCTTCATAATTTCTAATTATATTATGATTTTTAAGTTCTTGTTTTAAAAAAAAATAAGAATTTATATTTTTAGCTATTATCATTAATCCTGTGGTATCTTTATCTAATCTATGTATAATTCCTGCTCTAGGAATATTTCTTGCGTATGGATAATAATATAATATTGCATTAAATAAAGTATTTTTTGTATTTTTAGTACCAGGATGTACAATAATATTAGAATTTTTATTAATAACTAAAATATGTTTATCTTCATAAATAATATTTAAAATTATATTTTGTGCTTGCCATACAATTTTTTTTTTACAAAAAACAGTATTAATTTTAATAATATCTCCTATAAAAACTTTTTTTTAGGAATATTAATAATATTATTATTTATTATAACTTTATTGCACAGTATAAAATTTTTTATTTCTGTTCTAGAGAATTGTAAAATTTTTTTAGTAAGAAAAACATCTAATCTTTGTTTATTATATAAACAATCAACTTTTAAAACTAAATTAATATTTTTCATTTATTTAAGAAATATAAATTATATATTATATTAAGTATATAATATTTATACTATAATATATAAAAAAAATGAAAAATTATATCTGTAAAAAAATATTATTAATTAATATGTTCATATTTATATTATTAACTACATTAAATTGTAAATATAATACATACGAAGAAAAATATTTCAATATTTTTTTAAAAACAGAGTATATAAAAGCTATACAACTATTATCTGATAAAAAATATGATAAAGCTTTATTAAAATTTGAAGATTTATATTTAAAATATCCATATAATATATACACTGAAAAAGTTTTAGTTTTTTTAATTTATATAAATTATTTAGAACATAATTTTTTAGTGGTTTTAGAATTAATTGATGAATTTTTACTATTATACGATTCTTCTAATTTTACAAGTTATATTTTTTATATTAAAATTCTTGCAGAATTATCTTTAGATACTAATAATACAATACAAAATTTATTCAAAACTAATAGAAATTATTGTAATCCGTTTTATACTAAATTAGCTATTAATGATACAAAATTTTTTTTTAAAAAATATCCAAATAGTATTTATAATATTTTTTTAAAAAAAAAATTAATTTATATGATAAAACGTATGAAAATTTTTGAATTAAATATTATTAGATATTATTATCAACAAAAAAAATATTTATCAACAATTAATAGATGTTTAATCTTTTTAAAAGATTATCCATATGATAATAATTTAATAAAAAAAATTTTAAATAATTCCTTAAATAAATTAAAATAAATTTTTTATAATAATTAACATAAAGAACTTATTATTTTAAAAAATAAGTTCTTTATGTTTTTTCTAAATAAATTTATTTTTTTTAATTAATAAATTATTTATACTTATTTAAATTCATTTTTTATTTTGGTAAATATATTTTTTATTTTATCTAGTTTATTATTTTTAATTAAAAAAAATAAATGATTTATAAAATTTAAATATTTTTTAATATTTTTTTTATTATTTTTAAATTGTAATAAAATATTTCTATATAATTCTTTATTATCAATAAAAAAATTATTAAAAATAAATAAATGTAAATCATTTATAGATTTTGATAGAATAGATATTTCGTTTAATGAAATTTTATTTATAGTAAATAAATTAATATATGTAAATACCAAAAAATATTTTAAAGATTCTATAAAAAATATATATTGATCATGTTTTATGATATTAATATTATATATACTTATCCCCCAAACTTTTATTTGTTTTAAAAACCAAGAATATATGGTTTTATTTCTTCCATGAAGATACATTATAGATTCTTTTAAAAAGAAATTTTTTTTTATATTAAATAATGGATATAAACCTAAAACAGGTCCTTTATATATTTTTAAAATCATATTAAATGATATTTTTTTCATAGGAGATAAATCAATGATAATACAATTTTTAGGTAAAATTAATAATTTTTTAACAATTTTTTTTAAACAATATATTGATACATTAATAATAACCATTCCTATATTATTAAAAATATGATTTATATCATTATTTATATTTAAATTTTTTTCTTTAATATAATGAATACTATAGCCTGTTAATATTAACATTTTTTTAAAAAAATTACCTATTTTATTATTACTAATAATAAGTATTTTAGGAAAATCTGGTTTTATATTTTTAAAAATTTTAGTTTTTTCATGAACATATGATTCATTAATTATACGATATAATATATCTTCTATAAAATCAGGAGATATTCCTTTTTTTATTGCTTCTTTTTTTCTTAATGTAATTATATTTTTTTCTCTTTCTGGAATGTATATAGGTAATCCATTTTTATATTTTATTAATCCAATTTTTTTAACTAAATCTATTCTTTTTTTTAAAATATTTAATAGTTCTTTATCTAAAATATCTATTTGGTTACGTAATAAATTTATTTGATTAATCATATTATTTTTATATTTATATTAAAAATATTTTATTTAAAAAAATATTTTTTAAATATTAAATTTAATTCATTATCTATTTCTAACAAAATTTTTTTTGTAGATAAAAAATCTAAACATCCATCCGTAATTGAAATTCCATATTTTAATTTATCATTATTTTTCATATCTAAAATCTGATTTCCTTGATAAATATAACTTTCTATCATTATACCCATAATAGATTTATTACCTTCTTTAATTTGAGAAATTATAGATTTCATTATTGAAACTTGTTTTTTATAATCTTTATTAGAATTTCCATGATTACAATCTATCATAATTTTAGATTTTAACTTGACATTCAATAAATTTTTTTCACATTTAATAATATCATTTTTATGATAATTAGGTTTTTTACCACCTCTTAAAATAATATGACAATTTTTATTTCCTTTAGAATGTGCTATATATAACTTTCCATTTTCATCAGAACTTATAAAATGATGTTTTATAGCTGATGCTTGAATTGCATTAATTGCTGAATTAATATCACCACTTGTATTATTTTTAAAACCTACTGGAATATCTATTAGAGAAGATACTTCTCTATGAATTTGAGATTCTACTGTACGCGCTCCAATAGCAACCCAACTTAATAAATCATCAATATATTGATATGTATTAAGATCTAATATTTCAGTTGCTAATAAAATATTTTTAATAGCTAATTTTATTAATAATTTTCGTGCTAAATATAATCCTTTATTTATATTAAAGGTATTGTTCATATATGGATCATTAATTAATCCCTTCCATCCTAAAATTGTTCTAGGTTTTTCAAAATATACTCTCATAACAATATATAAATTTTTTACTTTTAAAGATAAATTTTTTAATAAATTTCCATATTCTATGGCTTCTTTAATATTATGTATTGAACATGGTCCACAAATAATTAAAATTCTAGAATCTTTACCCTTAATAATATTTGATATAATTTTACGTGACATTATTATATTATTTTTAATATCTTGAGATATTGATAATTTATTTTTTAATTCTTTAGGAGTAATTAAATGATTTTTATTATCAAAATTATTTTTTTGCATAATAAAATATCCACATATTAAATTTTTATTGCATAAAAATAACATATTTATTCTATAAGATTCAATAAAATTGAACATTTAATTTTAAGATATAAATTTAAAATAGTAATAATTTTTTTATAACTAAAATATTATAAATAATATTTATAATTATAATATTTTTTATATAAAAATTTTATTAGGAAATATTCAATGAATAAATTATTTAAAAAAAATACTATAGAATCTATACAATTAGACAAATTTGCAGAAAATGCTTATTTAAATTATTCTATTTATGTAATTTCTGATAGGGCATTACCACATATAGGAGATGGATTAAAACCAGTTCAAAGAAGAATTATATATGCTATGTCTGAATTAGGATTAAAATCTTCATCTAAATATAAAAAATCTGCTAGAACTATTGGTGACGTAATAGGAAAATATCATCCACATGGAGATATAGCATGTTATGAAGCAATGGTTTTAATGGCACAAAATTTTTCTTATAGATACCCCTTAATAGAAGGGCAGGGTAATTGGGGGGCACAAGATGATCCAAAATCATTTGCTGCAATGAGATATACAGAATCTCGATTATCAAAATATTCTAATATTTTATTAAATGAAATAGAACAAGGTACAGTAGATTTTATTCCTAATTTTGATGGAACATTATTAGAACCTAAAATATTACCTGCATGTTTACCTAATATTATCTTAAATGGATCAACAGGTATTGCAGTAGGAATGGCTACAGATATTCCTCCTCATAATATTGGGGAAATATCGAATGCATTAATTAAAATTATTGATTATCCTAATATTAAATTAAATGATATTTTAAATATAATACAAGGTCCAGATTTTCCAACAGGAAGTGAAATTATAACAGCAAAAGATGAAATATATAAAATATATAAAAAAGGTAAGGGTTCAATAAAATTAAGAGCAATATGGGAAATTAAAGATAATTCAGTAATTATTACATCATTACCATATCAAATTTCAGGAATACGTATTATTGAACAAATTACTACACAAATGAGAAATAAAAAATTACCAATGATTGAAGATATTAGAGATGAATCTGATTATGAAAATCCAACAAGAATAGTAATTACTATTCGTAATAATTTTAGTTATTTAAAAATTGAAAAAATTATGTTACATTTATTTTCTATTACAGATTTAGAAAAAAGTTATCGTATTAATTTAAATATGATTGGTTTAAATAATAAACCATCTGTAAAAAATTTAATTGAAATATTATCAGAATGGATTTTTTTTAGAAAAATAATAATTAAGAAACGTTTAAATTTTAATTTAAAAAAAATAGTTCAAAAATTACATATTATAGAAGGATTATTAATTGTATATTCAAATTTAGAAAAATTTATTCAAATTATTAGATTAAATTTAGATCCTAAATCTATTTTTAAAAAAAAATTTCATTTAACTAATCTTCAAATAGAAACTTTATTAAATTTTAAACTACGTTCTATTTCGTTAATAGAAGAAAATAATTTAAGAAATCAAAAAAAAAAATTGGATATAGAACATAAAAATATTATAAAAATATTATCTTCAGAGAAAAAAATTAATACTTTACTAAAACAAGAAATATTATTAATTTCTAAAAATTATAGTGATCAACGTCGTTCAATTTTTAAAAAAAGGAAAGAAGCGAAATTATTAAATGAATCAGAATTAATTTCAAGTGAACCTATTACTATTATTTTATCAAAAATGGGATGGATTAGATGTGCTAAAGGACATACTATAGATCCTTTAAATCTACATTATAAATCCGGGGATTCATTTTTACTTTCTATAAAAGGAAAGAAAAATCAGACTATGGTGATTTTAGATTCTACTGGACGTAGTTATAGTATTGATATCGTTTCTTTACCAGCAGCAAGAAGTCAAGGAGAACTTTTAAATGCTAAATTAAATATTTCTGAAGGATCTACAATAAAAAATTTATTAATAGAATCTAATAATAAAGAAATTCTTTTATCTGCTAGTTCAGGTTATGGTTTTATATGTAAATTTAATGATTTAATTGCTTGTAATAGAAATGGAAAATTATCTATTATTTTATCTAAAAATACAGAAATATTATCCCCTTTAATTATCAAAGATAATAATGATAAAATATTAACCGTATCTTTATTAAATAGATTTTTATTATTTTCAATAAATGAAATTCCTAGATTATCTAGAGGAAAGGGTAGTAGATTAATTTTCATTAATAAACAAGATTTTATTAAAAATAAAGATAAATTAAAATGGATATTTTTAATTAATAAAAATTCTTTAATTTACATAAAAACTAATACAGAACAATTTATTTTAAATTATAAAGAAATAAAAAAATTTTATTCTTTAAAAGGTAAAAAAGGTTTTTTTTATAAAAATATAAAAAATATTAAAGATATTTTTATTAAAAATAAAATTTAAAATTTTATTTTAACAAATTTTTAATTATTTAAATATTTAAAAAACATTATTTATTTTAAAAATAAATTCATTATAAATAATTATTTATATAAAATAAATAAATTAAATATTTTAATTTTAATAATGATTATATTAATATATATTTATTTTATAAAAATTAAAAATATATAATTATTCATATTTTTATATTTTAAAATTTTATGTAGGTTTAATAATATGAAAGTATTAAAATTTGGCGGTACTTCATTACAGAATGCAGAAAAATTTTTATTAGTATCAAATATAGTTAAAAATTATTTGAAAAAAGAAAAAATAGCTGTTGTCTTATCTGCTCCTGCAAATATTACAAATAATTTAGAATTAATGATTAATAAAATTTTAGAAAAAAAAAATTATAAAAAAGATTTTATATACATAAAAAATTTTTTTATAGATTTAGTTAATAATTTAAAAAAAAAAAATAATGATATAAATATGACCATTTTAAATGGTAAAATAAATAAAATTTTATCAAAAATAAAAAATTTGTTAAATGGTATTAAATATATTAATTATTGTCCAGATATAATTAAGGCAAAAATTTTATCACAAGGAGAAAATTTTTCTATTATTTTATTAGAATCTTTATTAATAATAAAAAAGTATAAAATATATATTATTTATCCAAAAAAATATTTATTAGCTTATGGTAATTATTTAGAATCTACTGTGGATATTAATAAAACTTATCAAAATATTAAAAAAATTAATTTATCTAATATTAATTTAATCTTAATGCCTGGATTTTCTGCTGTTAATAAAAATAAAGAGACTGTTCTATTAGGTAGAAATGGTTCAGATTATTCTGCTGCAATATTATCTGTTTGTTTAAAAGCTAATTGTTGTGAAATTTGGACAGACGTTAATGGTATTTATACTGCAGATCCTAATATTATATCTAATACACAATTATTAAAATTTATTAGTTATCAAGAAGCAATAAATTTATCATATTTTGGAGCTAAAGTAATTCATTATAAAACATTATTACCTATGTTAAAACAAAATATTCCTTGTGTTATAAAAAATATCATGGATATTAAAAATAATGGAACTTTAATTAATCATTTTAATATAAATCAACATTTATTACCAAAAATCAAAGGTATTACTGAATTAAAAAATATGTCAATGTTAAATATTTTTGGTAATCAGAATAAATATATGAAAAATATAATATCAAGAATATTATTTATTATATTTCAATCTAAAATACCTATTAATTTTATTACTCAATCATCTGAAGATTGTAATATTAATTTATTTTTAATGGATAAAAATATAGATAATCTAAAATCTATATTAGAAGAAAAATTTTATTTAGAATTTAAATTCAATTATATTAAACCAATAAAAATTATTAAAAATTTATCATTGATTACTTTAATTTTTAATAATATTAATTATTCTAAAAATATAATTTCTAATTTTTTACAAATATTTAAAATAACAAAAACAAATATTATTGGTATATCACAAAATATATTTCAAAATTATATTACTGTTGCTATAGATAAATATAATACAAATCGGATTATAAAAATAGCACATGAAATTTTATTTCATAAAAGTAAAATATTAGAAATTTTTATTATAGGTACTGGAGGTATTGGAAGTACCTTGTTACAACAAATTAATAATAACATAGATTTTTTTAAAAAAAAAAATATTTTTTTAAAGATTTATACTATTTTAAATACAAAGTATTCATTAATAGATTTTAATGGAATTAATATAAAAAATTGGCAAAAAAAAATCAAATATAATATTTCAAAAAATAATCAAATAAAATATTTATTACAAAATATTAAAAAACATAAATTAATTAATCCAGTTATCATTGATTGTACTTCCTCTCAAGAAATTGCAGATCAATATATTAATTTTTTAAACTCTGGTTTAAATATAATTGCTGTCAATAAAAAAGCAAATTCTTCCAGTATAAAATACTATAATGATATACGTTTAATATCAAGTAAATTAAATTTAAAATTTTTATATGAAACAAATGTTGGTGCTGGTTTACCAGTTATTAATACTTTAAAAAATTTATTAAAAACAGGTGATCAAATTAAAAAATTTATTGGAATTTTATCTGGATCATTATCATTTATTTTTGGTAAATTAGAAGAAGGAATGATTTTATCTAAATCCATAATAATGGCCCAAGAAATGGGTTTTACAGAACCAGATCCCCGTATAGATCTTACTGGTATTGATGTAGCTAGAAAATTACTTATATTAGCTAGAGAAATTGGTTTTCAAATAGAATTAAAAGATATTATTATTGAATCTGTTATACCTAGTAAATTAAATAAAAATAATTCTATTAAAGAATTTTTTTACTCTTTATCAGAAATAGATCAAATATATATGGAAAAAATTCAAAATGCAAAAAAAAATCATCAAGTTTTACGTTATATAGGAAGCATAAGTGATAAAGGTATATGTAAAGTAGAAATTATTAAAATTAATAATAATCATCCGTTTTTTAATATTAAAAATGGAGAAAATTCTTTTGCTTTTTATACTAATTATTATCAACCTTATCCTTTAGTACTTAGAGGATATGGTGCTGGTAATAATGTTACTGCAGCGGGGGTATTAACTGATTTATTGCATATTTTGAAATAAAAAAATAAGGAATTATTTATGATAAAAGTTTATTCTCCTGCCTCGATTGGCAATATCAATGTAGGTTTTGATACATTAGGAGTATCATTATCTAGAATAGATGGAGGAATTTTAGGAGATTTTATAACTATTTCTAATTCTAAAAAATTTCAATTAATAAATACAGGATTATTTTACAATGATTTACCAAAAAATAAATATGAAAATATTATTTTTAATTGTTGGATAAAATTTTGTGATAATATTGGTAAAAGAATTCCTGTTAAAATAATTTTAGAAAAAAATATCCCTGTAGCTTCAGGATTAGGATCTAGCGCATGCTCTATTGTTGCTTGTTTAAAAGCAATAAATTTATTTTTTGATAATCCATTAAATGATTTAGCTTTAATAAAGCTAATGGGTGAATTAGAAGGATTTTTATCTGGTAAAATACACTATGATAATATAGTACCATGTTTATTAGGAGGTATGAAATTAATATTAATTATCAATAAAAATAATGTAATTATTCAAGATTTACCAATTTTTAAAAATTGGTTTTGGGTAATTGCATATCCTGGTATAAAATTATCTACATTTAATTCTAGAAAAGTTTTACCAAAATTATATAAAAAAGAAATTTTAATTAAACAAAACCAATATTTAGCTGGATTTATTAATGCTATATACACTAAAAATGAATTTTTAGCAGCAAAATTGATGAAAGATTTTATAGCTGAACCATATAGAAAATTATTAATACAAAATTTTGATAAAATTTCTTATACAGCAAAAAAATTAGGTGCTTTAAGTTATGGTATTTCAGGATCAGGACCTACGATATTTAGTATTTTTAATAATTTAAATATTGCATATAATATGGTTAATTGGTTAAAAAAGAATTATTTAAAAAATAAAACAGGTTTTGTTCATATATGTAAAATAAATAACATAGGTACAAAAATTATGGAGAACAAATGAAATTCTATAATATTCATGATAAAAGAGAAAAAAAAACTTTTAGTCAAGTTTTAAAACAAGGATTAGGTATTAATAAAGGTTTATTCTTTCCAGAATATCTACCTAAATTAAATAATAAAACAGTTCAAAATATATTAAATTTAAATTTTATAGATAGAAGTCATTATATTCTTTCATATTTTTTAGAAAATGAAATAAGATCAGATATCTTACGAAAAAAAATACAACAAGCATTTAATTTTCCTTTAATATTAAAAGTTATTGATAATAATATTGCTTGTTTAGAATTGTTTCATGGTCCTACTTTAGCTTTTAAAGATTTTGGTGTACGTTTTATGGTACAAATGCTAAAATTTTTTAATCAAAAACAAAAAAAGAAAATTGTTATTTTAACTGCTACTTCTGGAGATACAGGTGCAGCTGTTGCTCATGCATTTTATAATATTAAAGATATTGAAGTAGTAATATTATATCCATATAAAAAAATTTCTCTTTTACAAGAAAAATTATTTTGTACATTAGGTAATAATATAAAAACTATTGCTATTAAAGGTAATTTTGATGATTGTCAAAAACTTATTAAAAAATCTTTTGAAGATATAGAATTACGAACAAACTTAAATTTAAATTCAGCTAATTCAATAAATATTAGTAGATTAATTGCACAAATATGTTATTATTTTGAAGCATTTAATCAAATACCTATAAGTCAAAGAAAAAAAAAAATAAATATATCAGTTCCTAGTGGAAATTTTGGTAATTTAACTGCTGGTTTAATAGCAAAAATTATGGGTTTACCAATAAATAAATTTATAATAGCAACTAATATTAATGATACAATTCCTAGATATTTAAAAACAGGAATTTGGGAACCTAAAAAAACTATACATACATTATCTAATGCAATGGATGTAAGTATTCCGAATAATTGGTCTAGAATTCAAGAAATTTTTAAAATAAATAATTGGAATTTAAATTTATTAAAATATAAATCTGTAACAGATTTAGAAACCATGCAAACAACAATAAATATGTTCAATCAATATCAATATATTTTAGAACCACATACAGCTGTAAGTTTTAATGTATTACAAAAATATATTTTAGAAAAAGATACTTTTAATATATTTCTTGGAACAGCTCATCCAGCAAAATTTCAAAATTATATTAATAATACTTTGCATAAAAAAATATTATTACCTGAAATTTTAATTAATTGTATAGAAAAAACAAATTTATCTTATAAATTACCGAATAATTTTTTAGTTTTAAAAAAATTTTTAATGCAAAATTATGTAAATTAAACTATATGTTTTTATATAAAGAATATAATCATGTTAATAAATACAATAATGAATGACCATAAATATTTTGTTTTATTTCAAATATTTGCTATTTGTATTAGTTGTATAATGATATTAATTTCATTATTTTTAGGAGAACGTTCATCTAATTTAGATAAACAAATACCATTTGAATCAGGTGTAATGTCTTATAAAAATTCACAAATTAAAATACATATTAATTTTTATTTAATAGCAATATTTTTTATTATTTTTGATATTGAATCTTTATATTTATATTTATGGTCACTTTCTATAAAGAAAATAGAATTAGAAGGTTTTATTGAAGGAATTTTATTTATTGTTACTATTTTAATTACTTTATTTTATATATTAAAAACCAATATATTAAATTGGAAACGTAAAAATATTCAATAATATTTAAATAATAAATACATAATATGAAATATATATTTAGTAAATATAAAAATAATAAAAAAAAATATCCTCTTAAAGAGGAAAAATACATTAGTCATGATCCATTAAATGAACAAGTTAATAAAAATATTTTTTTAGGTAATTTAAAAAAAATTACTCATAAAATTATTAATTGGGGAAGAAAAAATTCATTATGGCCTTATAATTTTGGATTATCATGTTGTTACGTAGAAATGACAACATCATTTACATCAATTAATGATATTTCACGTTTTGGTTCAGAAGTTTTACGTGCATCTCCAAGACAAGCTGATTTTATGGTAGTAGCAGGTACATGTTTTTTAAAAATGGCTCCTATCATACAAAGATTATATGATCAAATGTTAGAACCAAAATGGGTAATTTCTATGGGATCTTGTGCAAATTCTGGGGGAATGTATGATATATATTCTGTAGTTCAGGGAGTAGATACTTTTTTACCTGTAGACATTTATATTCCTGGATGTCCTCCTAGACCAGAATCATATATACAAGCTTTATTATTACTACAAAAATTAATTAATTATGAAAGACGACCATTATCATGGGTAATAGGAGAACAAGGTATTTATAAGGCTAAAATGAAATCACCTAATAAAAATTTTTATAGTAAAAATATTAAATTTAAATCACCAAAAAATATATAATATTTATGGATATCTATTTATGAATAATATTTTTAATAAAAAAGTTGATCAAATAGGAGATAAACATAATAAATCTTTTTCTAAAAAGAAAATAGAACCTGTAATAGATGAATTAAATAATCATTTTTCTTTTAAAGATTTTATTATACAAAATAGTTTTAATATAAAAATGCCATTAGTTATTTGGATAAAATCTAGTGATTTAATAAAATTTATAAATTTTTTTACAAAAATAATTATTAATCCATATAACATGTTATATGATATGCATGGTATTGATGAAAGATTACATTTAAATAAATTTTATTTAATGAAAAAAATGGATTTTTCTTTATTTTATCATTTAATTTCTATTAATAGAAATTCAGATATTATTATAAAAATTCCTCTTAAAAAAAATAAATTATATATTAATAGTATTACAGAAATTTTTAAAAATGCTAATTGGTATGAAAGAGAAATATGGGAAATGTTTGGAATAAATTTTATTAATCATCCTGGTTTATCACATATTTTATTACCTAAAAATTGGAATAATGGCTACCCATTACGAAAAGATTTTCCTTCTAGAGCTACTGATTTACCTTCTTATATTTTAACAAAAGAAAAATATAAACAAGATATTAAAGCAACAAAATTTTTTCCAAAAGATTTTAATATATCTAAAAATAATAATTGTAATGACTACATGTATCTTAATTTAGGACCTAATCATCCTTCCGTACATGGTGCTTTTAGAATTATTTTACAATTATTAGGAGAAGAAATTATACAATGTATACCAGAAATTGGTTATCATCATAGAGGAGCTGAAAAAATAGCTGAAAGACAAACATGGCATACGTATATACCTTATACAGATAGAATTGAATATTTAGGAGGATGTATAAATGAAATGCCTTATATTCTAGCAATAGAAAAATTAGCCAATATTATTGTTACAGATAGAATAAAAGTAATTAGAATAATGTTATCTGAATTATTTCGTATTAATAGTCATTTATTATGTATATCAACTTTTATACAAGATATAGGAGCAATGACTCCTGTATTTTTAGCTTTTACAGATAGACAAAAAATATATGATATAATTGAAGCTATTACTGGTGCAAGAATGCATCCTGCCTGGTTTAGAATAGGAGGGTTAGCTCAAGATTTACCTAAAGGATGGAATATTTTAATTAAAAAATTACTTATTTGGTTACCTAAAAGATTACTTATATATCAAAAAGTAGCTTTACAAAATAGTATTTTAATATCAAGAACTAAAAATATAGCTGTTTATTCTAAAGAAGAAGCAATATCTTGGGGAGTAACTGGTACAGGATTACGAGCTACTGGATTAAATTTTGATATTAGAAAATGGCGTCCTTATTCAGGATATGAAAATTTTGATTTTGATATTCCTACTAGTAATATTAGTGATTGTTATTCTCGAATATTATTAAAATTAGAAGAAATTTGGCAAAGTTTAAATATTATAAAACAATGTTTAAATTATATGCCTGAAGGAGCATATAAGGTTAATCATCCTTTAACAACTCCTCCTATTAGAACAAAAGTATTATATAATATAGAAAGTTTAATTAATCATTTCATACAAGTTTCATGGGGACCTTTAATACCTGCAAATGAATCGTTTCAAATGATTGAAGCTACTAAAGGAGTTAATAGTTATTATTTAATTAGTGATGGTAATATAAATAGTTATCGTACTAGAATAAGAACACCTAGTTTTCCTCATTTACAACAAATACCATCTGTTATTTGTGGTAGTTTAATATCTGATTTAATTGCTTATTTAGGAAGTATTGATTTTGTTATGTCTGATGTAGACCGTTAAAATAATATCATGAAAAATAAAAATCATAATAAAAATTTATATTTAAAAAAAAAAGATTATTTAATTATTAATAATATAATAAATAATTATGAATGTAATCAAGCAGCTATTCTTGAAATATTAATATTTTTTCAAAAAAAATACGGATGGATATCTGATAATATTATTACTAATATTTCTAATTTTTTAAAAATTAATCCATCAGAAATTGATAGTATAGCAACATTTTATAGTCAAATTTTTCGATCACCAGTAGGTAAATATGTTATTAAGTATTGTGACAGTATTGTTTGTTATATAACAAAATATAAAATTATTTTAAAACATATTGAAAAAAAACTAAAAATTAAATCAGGAGAAACTACTTCTGATAAATTATTTACTTTAATACCTATATGTTGTTTAGGACACTGTGAAAATAGTCCTGTTATAATGATAAACGAAAAAATTTATACTTCATTATCTATTAATGATATAGATCAAATATTGGATAATTATATTCATGAAAATAAAAAAACCCAATCCAGAAACACATCCTTTAACATGGCGAATTAAAAAAAATAAAACATTGTTTTTAAAAAAATATATAAAAAAAGATGGTTATACAACTTTAAAAAATATTTTAATAAAAAATACACCACAAGATATAATTAATACTGTAAAAAAGTCTAAGTTAAGAGGAAGAGGAGGGGGGGGGTTTTATACTGGATTAAAATGGAGTTTAATTCCTCCAAAAAAAAGTAATAATGAAATTAGATATTTTTTATGTAATGCTGATGAAATGGAACCAGGAACATATAAAGATCGTTTTTTAATAGAACATATCCCACATCAACTAATAGAAGGAATTATAATAAGTGCTTTTGCAATACAAGCTAATAAAGGATATATTTTTTTAAGAGGAGAATATATAAATTGTGCAAAAATTTTAAATATAGCTATAAAAGAATTATATCAATCTAAATTTTTAGGTAAAAATATATTAAATAGTAATTTTAATTTTGATTTATATCTCCATATAGGAGCTGGAAGATATATATGTGGAGAAGAAACAGCTTTAATTAATTCTATAGAAGGAAAACGTCCTAACCCACGTTTTAAACCTCCATATCCTGCAATAGTTGGATTGTGGGGTAAACCTACATGTATTAATAATGTTGAAACTATTGTTAATATACCTTATATCATAAAATATGGTCCAAAATGGTATCGTAATATATCTCAAAGTCTATATGATAGTGGTACAAAAATGTTAGGTTTTTCAGGAAATGTAAAAAATCCTGGATTATGGGAGTTACCACTTGGTATTCCTGCACGTTTAATTTTTGAAAAATATGCAGGTGGTATGAAAAAAGGATTTTTTTTCAAAGCTTGGCAACCAGGTGGAGCAGGAACAGGTTTCTTAACAAAAGATCATTTAGACTTACCAATGGATTTTATAAATATTAGTAAAGCAGGGAGTAGATTAGGAACTGGTATATCTATTGCAGTTGATACAAGTATAAGTATTATATCTATAATAAAAAATTTAGAAATATTTTTTGCTAGAGAATCTTGTGGTTTTTGCACTCCCTGTAGAGAAGGATTACCCTGGATTGTTAAAATATTAAATAATTTAGAAAAAAAAAAAGGATCTATTAAGGATATTTATCTTCTTAAAGATATAAGCAATCAATTAATTAATGGGGGTTCTTTTTGTGCTCATGCACCTGGTGCAATGGAACCCTTAAATAGTGCGTTAAAATATTTTCTAGATGAATTTAAAGATGGAATTATTAGCTAAAAAAATTTTTATATAAAAATTTTTTAACTTATATATTATAAATAAAAATATTTTACTATTACTAAATAGTATTTAGGAATATATATGATGATTAATATTAATATAGAAGGGCAAGTATATAAAGTTAATGAAAAAGATAATTTATTAAAAATATGTTTATCTTTAGGTTTTGATATACCATATTTTTGTTGGCATCCTATTTTAGGAAGTATAGGTTCATGTCGTCAATGTGCAATTAAGCAATTAAATGATTCAGATCAAAATAAAAATCATATAATTATGTCATGTATGTCTTCTCCTATTCATAATACAAAAATTATTATTTATGATAATGATCTAATTAATTTCCGTAAAAAAAATATTGAGTTATTAATGTTAAATCATCCACATGATTGTCCTATTTGTGATGAAGGTGGTAGTTGTCATTTACAAGATATGACTGTTATGACTGGACATCATAATAGAAGATATAATTTTCCTAAAAGACAATATAAAAATCAATATTTAGGTCCTTTTATTTCTCATACAATGAATCGTTGTATTACATGTTATCGTTGTGTAAGATTTTATAAAGATTATGCAGATGGTCAAGATTTTAATGTTTTCGGATCTAAAAATATTATTTATTTTGGTAGATATTCAAACGGAAAATTAAAAAATCCATTTTCTGGAAATTTAATTGAATTATGTCCTACTGGAGTTTTCACGGATAAAATTTATAATCAAAATTATGCTAGAAAATGGGATTTACAATATGCTCCAAGTATTTGTCAAAATTGTTCATTAGGATGTAATATTTTTATTGGAGAACGTTATGGGAAATTATCTAGTATACAAAATAGATTCCATGAAAAAATAAATCATTATTTTTTGTGTGATAAAGGTTATTTTGGTTATGAATATACTTATTTAAAAAATAATCCTATTAAAATTATATACTATAAAAAAAACAAGAAAATAATTTCAAATCATAAAGAAATTATAAAAAAAATTATTCATATCATATTAAATTCTAAAAATATTATTGGTATTGGCTCACCTAGAGCAAGTATAGAAAGTAATTTTATTTTAAAAAAATTAGTGGGAAAAAAAAATTTTTATTTAGGTATTTTAAAAAATGAAAAAAAACAAATTAATTATATTATTGATATAATAAAAAATACAAAAATATATTTTCCTACATTATCTGAAATTGAAAATTATGATAGTATTTTAATACTAGGAGAAGATTTAAGTAATACAAATCCTAGAGCTGCTTTAGCAGTTAGACAAGCTATAAAAAAAAATTTTAATATTAAAAATAATGATTTTAATATTCCATATTGGAATGCTGATGCAATTTTAAATATAAAAAATAAAAAATTAAATCCTTTATTAATCACTAGTAATGACAAAACATTGTTAGATGATATTTCTATATTCAATTATTATACATCAAATTTTAATCAATCTAAATTTGGTTTTATATTAGCAGATTATTTAAATAATAATAATTATATTATAAATGATAAAGTTTTAAAAAAAAAAATTATAAAAGTTTCTAAAATATTATTAAATTCTTCGAAACCTTTGATTATTTCAGGAACTGGTTCTAATTCTTTATCATTAATTTCAGCATCTTATAAAATAGCACAATCATTATATAAAAATAAAAAGGATGTAGGATTATTTTATGTATTAAATAAAGTGAATAGTATGGGAATAAGTTTAATTAAAGGAAAATCTTTAAATAGTTTATTTAAAAAAAAAAATATTAGTCATAGTAATTTTAATATAGATACTGTTTTTATAATGGAAAATGATTTATATTTTTATGAAGATAAAAATAAAATTAATTATTTTTTAAAAAATATTCCTAATATAATTGTATTAGATCATATTTTAACTAGAACTATGAAAAAAGCTAGTATAATTTTACCGACAGCAAATTTTATGGAAAATAGTGGTACTGTTATTAATAATGAAGGTAGAGCACAAAGATTTTTTCAAGTTTATGATCCTTTTTTTTATAATAAATATAATGCTAGAAAAGCAAGTTGGAAATGGATATATGAAATATATTCAAAATTAAAAAATTTAAAAAAAGATATTACTTTAGATGAAATTATCAAAAAATGTGAAAAATATATTCCCATACTAGATGGTATTCATTTATCAGCTCCTAATTCGAATTATAAAGTTTATAATAGAAAATTTGCTAGATCTCCAATAAGATATAGTGGAAGAACATCGATTTTATCTAATGTTCATATACATGAACCTCAACAACCTCAAGATAAAGATACTATATTTAATTTTTCTATGGAAGGAAATTATGGTTCACATGTTAATTATAAACATATACCATTTTTATGGTCTCCTGGATGGAATTCTTCCCAATCATTACATAAATTTCAAAAACAAATTGGTATTTCATTTAAATATGGTTGTTCAGGATTTAAAATTTTAAATAAAAATAAAAATAACATAGATATCAAAATAATATATGATAAATATATAATAAATAATAATAAATTATCTATTATTGCACATCAACATTTATTTCAAAATCATAGTTTAATACAAAAATCTAATTTAATAAAAAAATATTTTAATAATTATTATGTAATTTTAAATAAAAATGATGCTACAGAATTAGGAATTATAAATAATAATTTAATAAAATTATATTGTTTAAATAACATTTTTATATTAAAAACATATATTTCAGATTTTTTAAATCGAGGATTAATTAGTCTTCCATTAGGAACAAAAAATATTCCATTATCTTTTTTTGGAAAAATTATTGAAAAAATAAAGGTATTAAAATGATATTATCTTATTTTTATTCTATAAAATTCTTTTTTTTATGTAAAATAATATTAATCTTATTAATATTATTAATAAGTAGTGCTTTCTTAAGTTTTTTAGAAAGACGTATTCTTGCTTTATTTCAAAATCGATATGGTCCAAATAGAGTAGGATTATTTGGTTGTTTTCAAGTATTAGCTGATATGATAAAAATTATGTTTAAAGAAGATTGGACTCCACATTTTTCAAATAAATTA
The DNA here is from genome assembly GCF_012570145.1 of Enterobacteriaceae endosymbiont of Donacia provostii. Classification (GTDB taxonomy): domain Bacteria; phylum Pseudomonadota; class Gammaproteobacteria; order Enterobacterales; family Enterobacteriaceae. The sequence goes on along the minus strand of NZ_CP046206.1, from coordinate 369,751 downwards.
TTATTTAATTTAGCACCTATTTTAGCATTTAATACATTATTATCTGTATTTGCTACATTACCTATAACTCCAAATATAATAATATCAAATTTAAATATCGGTATACTTTTTTTTTTTATGATGGCTAGTATTTCTATATATTCTATATTATTTGCAGGATTATCAAGTAATAATAAATATGCTTTATTAGGAGTAATAAGAGGTATTGCACAAATTATTAGTTATGAAATTTTCTTAGGATTATCATTAATGGGTATTATTTGTCAAACAGGATCATTTAATTTTTTAGATATTATTTATTATCAATATAATCATGGTTGGAATATTATTTCTCAATTTTTTAGTTTTATACCATTTTTAATTTCTACTATAGCATTATGTCATAGACATCCTTTTGATCAACCTGAAACAGAACAGGAGTTAATTGATGGTTATCATATTGAATATTCTGGAATGAAATTTGGTCTTTTTTTTATAGGAGAATATATTAATATAATAGTATTATCTTCTTTAATTGTTATTTTATTTTTTGGAGGTTGGTTAGGTCCATTTTTTCAACCAATAATATGGTTTTTAATTAAAACTATTATATTTATAATATTATTTTTTTTAATAAGAGCATCATTACCTAGACCTCGTTATGATAAAGTAATATATTTTGGATGGTTTGTATGTTTACCATTAGTATTAATTAATCTTATAATTACTGCTTGTTTAATAAAATTTAAATAACTTTAAAAAAAAGTTAATAATGAACATGAAAAAAATTTTTATTGGTATAATTAGTCAAATAAGAAGTATTTTTATTATTTTACTTAATCTCTTTAGTAAGAGAGAAACAATAATGTATCCAGAAAAAAAAATTTATTTACCACCAAGATATAGAGGTAGAATAATTTTAACATCTGATTTAAATAATAATGAACGTTGTGTTGCTTGTAATCTTTGTGCAGTTGTTTGTCCAGTAGGATGTATATCTTTAAAAAAATCTATAAATAAAAATGGACGATCATACGCGAAATTTTTTAGAATCAATCTTTCTAGATGTATTTTTTGTGGTTTTTGTGAAGAATCTTGTCCTACATCAGCAATTCAATTAATTCCAGATTTTGAATTATGTGAATTTGATCGAAAAAATTTAATATATGAAAAAAAAGATTTATTAATTAATAATCCTGGAAAAGATTTAAAATACAATTTTTATGATGTTTCAGGAGTTAAAATTAAAAATAATAAAGAAAATAATTTAAAAGAGTTAAATATAGAAGTAGATATAAAAAATATTTTACCATAATTTATGTTATGAGGTCTTTTATATGGAGATAACATTATATATATTAGGATTTATATCAATAATTTTTTCGTTTTTAGTTATTATTACTATTAATCCTATTTATGTATTAATAAATTTTTTAATTTCAATAATTTCAATATCATGTATATTTTTTTTATTAGGTAATTATTTTGCTGGAGCATTAGAGATTATTATATATGCTGGAGCTATTGTTGTATTATTTATATTTGTTTTAATGTTCCTACAATATAAACATATTGAATTAGAAGAAAAACTTTATTTTATTAAAAAAAAATTTTTTTTAATTAAAATATTAATTATAAATATTTTTTTTTTAATATCAATATTTTATATTTTAAAAAATTTGTATGTAAAAAAATTAATTCTTAATAATTTTGTTAATATAGAAAATATTGGTTTAAATTTATTTACACAATATAAAATTATTGTAGAATTAATTTCCATACTTTTATTATCAGGTATAATTATTATTTTAAATATAGGAAATAAAAAAAATCATTAAGATTTAAATTATTTTTTTTACAATAAAGAAGAATACAAAATGATACCTTTATATCATATTTTAATATTTATTATGATCATATTTATTATCGGATTAACAGGAGTATTAATTAGAAATAATATGTTATATATTTTAATTTGTACTGAATTAATGATTAATTCTGCTGCTTTATCATGTATAATTTCAGGTAATTATTGGAGACAAACAGAAGGAGAAATTATGTATATTATATCTATTAGTATATCAGCTATAGAAACTTGTATAGGATTAATTTTATTAATAAAATTATACTATTATAAAAATAATATTAATATTAATTCAATAAGTGAGATGAATGGATGAAATGCCTTTTTTTAATTATTTTAATGCCATTAATTAGCTTTTTATTATTATCACTATTTTCTACTTATTTAAGTAAGAATCAAATTTCAATAATTGGAATTTTTTTTATAGGTGTAAGTGCATTATTAACATTAATAATTGGATGTATTTTTTTAAATAATAAATTATTATTTTATAAACAATCATTATGGAATATATTAAATATTAATTCTCTTCATGTTGATTTTAACTTATATTTAGATATGTTATCCTTGGTTATGTTGTTTATTACTACATGGGTAGGATTTTTTATTCATATATTTTCTGTTTGGTATATGAAAAATGAAAAAGGATATTCTAGATTTTTTGCATATACTAATTTGTTTATTGCTAATATGACATTATTAATTTTAGCTGATAATTTTATTTTAATGTTTTTTGGATGGGAAGGAGTAGGAGTATGTTCTTATTTATTGATAGGATTTTTTTATAAAAAATCATTAAATGGATTATCTGCTATAAAAGCATTTTTAATTACTCGTTTTAGTGATATTTTTCTAATTATTGGAATGTTTTTTATATTTCGAATATTTAATTCTTTTAATTTTATAGAAATATTAAATATTTCTACATCATCTTTAATTTATTATAAATCATATTATTTGAAAATAATATCTATTATGATTATAATAGGATCCTTAAGTAAATCTGCACAATTTCCATTAAATACCTGGTTAATAGATGCAATGGCAGGACCTACTCCTGTATCTGCTATGATTCATGCAGCAACTATGGTTACTGCTGGTATTTATTTAATTTTACGTAATAATATATTATTTTTAATGAATAATGATATACTTTTTTTATGCAGTATTATTGGTGCAATAACAATATTATTATCTGGTTATTCTGCAATGATACAGAAAAATATTAAAAGTATTTTAGCATATTCTACAATGAGTCAAATTGGATATATGTTTTTAGCATTAGGTCTTAGTTTATGGAAAGCTTCTTTATTTCATATAATATCACATGCTTTTTTTAAAGCATTACTTTTTTTATGTGCTGCATCTATTATTTTTTTATGTAAAAATGAACAGAATATATTTAAAATGGGAGGAATAAAAAAAAAATCTCCATTCTTATATTATGTTTTTTTATTTGGTTCAATGTCTTTAATTTCAATACCTTTTATTACTATGAGTGGTTTTACAAAAGAAAAAATATTATATGAAATTTTTATCAGTAAATATACTATTTTATTTATTATAAGTTTGATAGGTAGTTTTTTTACTTTTTTATATACTATTCGAATGATTGATAAAATTTTTTATAGTAAAAATAAAAATTTTTTGCAAGAAATAAAAAATAATCAATTAATGCATAATATTCCATTAATAATATTAATGATATTATCTAGTTACATTAGTGTAATATTTTTACCAATAAAAAAAAAATTTTTACTACCTAACAAATTATTAATATTTAATCATCAAAATTATTTTATAATAGAAATATTATCTATATTAATTTTCATTATTAGTTATTTTTTATATATTTTATATATAAAAAATAATGTTATAATAAATAAGATTATTAATCAAAATTATTATTTTTTTAATTATATAAATAATTTTTTTTTCAACGGTTATTATATTGATTATATATATGTAAATATATTTACATATATTTTTAAAAAATTTTTATTTTTAATAAAAAATGATCCTATTGCCAAAATTATAGATTATTTTTTTATTAAATTTTTAAGCAAAACAGGAAAAATATTATTAATAAGCCAAAATGGAGATATCCGTTGGTATATATCAATGATATATATAGGAACAATAATAATTTTATTATATTTTACAATATTTATTAATAATCATTATTATTTTATATAATAAATTTAATTTTTATATATTACATATTATAAATATAATTAGGAAATTTTATGTTATTACCCTGTTTTATATTAATACCTTTTTTTAGTGGTTTAATTTGTTGGCAAAGTGAAAAAATAAATTCTAAATTTCCTCGTTGGATATCTTTAATTTCTATTAGTTTTATTTTCATAATATCTATTATTCAATTAATTTTATACACATATTTTTCTAAAAAAAATATATATTTTCAATATCCTATATGGATTTCGGAATTTATGTTAAAATGGATTCCCAGATTTGGAATCCATTTTCATTTAGCTATGGACGAATTATCATTAATAATGATAAATTTAACTGGATTATTAGGTATAATGGCTATTATATGTTCTTGGAATGAAATTAAAAAACTTCATGGTTTTTTCCATTTAAATTTATTATGGATTTTAAGTGGAGTTATTGGAGTATTTTTATCTGTAGACATGTTTTTATTTTTTTTATTTTGGGAAATAATGTTATTACCTATGTATTTTTTAATATCTTTATGGGGACATAAAGATATTAAAGGACGTAGCCGTATTAAAGCAGCAACTAAATTTTTTATTTATACACAATCTAGTGGTTTATTAATGCTATGTGGAATTTTATCTTTAGTTTTTTTTTATTATAAATCTACTGGTATATTAACTTTTGAGTATAAAGATTTATTAAATCATCATTTAAATTTAAAAACAGAATTTTTATTAATGTTATCTTTTTTCATTGCATTTGCAGTAAAAATGCCTATTATTCCATTTCATGGATGGTTACCTGATGCACATAGTCAAGCTCCAACTGCAGGATCTGTTGATTTAGCTGGTATTTTATTAAAAACTGCTGCTTATGGTTTATTAAGATTTATATTACCATTATTTCCTATATCATCTTTAAAATTTTCATCTATTGCAATAATATTAGGAGTATTAGGTATTTTTTATGGATCTTGGATGGCTTATATACAAAATGATATAAAAAAAATTATAGCTTATACATCAATATCTCATATGGGATATATTTTGATAGGAATTTATAGTTTTAATAAATTAGCTTATCAAGGTGTAATAATACAAATGATATCACATGGTATTTCAGCTGCTGCACAATTTATTATTTGTGGACAAATATATGAAAGATTAAAAACACGTAATATTCAATTAATGGGAGGAATATGGAATAAAATAAATATGTTACCAGGTTTATTTATTTTTTTTGCTTTAGCTAGTATTGGTATACCAGGTACAGGAAATTTTATAGGAGAATTTTTAATTTTATTAGGTACTTTTTATAAGTATCCTGTTTATGCATGTATTGCTACTTTTAGTTTATTATTTACTAGTATTTATTCTTTGAATATGATACAAAAAATTTTTTATGGTTCTAAAATTAAAATAAATATTTTAGAAAAAAATATGTTTTTAAGAGAAAAAATTATTTTATTTATATTATTAATTTTATTAGTAATTTTAGGATTTTATCCACAATTAATTTTAAATATATCAAATAATACTATTAATAGTATATATAATAGAATAATAATGATAAATTATTAATTTAATTTATATATTATTTAATATACATTATTTAAATAAATAGAAAATTTTATGACTAAATCAATAATATCATTAATACCTTTAATTATTAATATTCTTTCATTAATATTATTGTTAATGAAAATATCTATAAAACGTGATAATAAAACAAGTTTAATTATCACAATTATTAGTTTTATATTAACAATAATATCTATTGTTTATATATACAAAAATAATTTTTTTATGGATAATTTATTTTTACAAGATAAATATTCAAATCTATATAAAATTATTATATTATTAAATAATATAATAATATGCTTATTAGCTTATAAGTGGTTATCTTCTTTTAAAGATAATAGAGATGAATTTTATTTATTAATTATAATTTCTTCTATAGGAAGTTTAGTATTATTAGATTCAGTTAATTTAATTTCAATGTTAGTTGGAATAGAATTAATATCTATACCTACTTTTGGATTAATATTTTTTAATACAACATTAAAAAATTCTTTAGAAGCTAGTATAAAATATACTATTATTTCTATAATAGTTTCGTCATTTTTAATATTAGGTATATCTTTTATTTATTTAGATAATGGTAATTTAAATTTTATTAATTTATTAAATAATGATATTGTACATAATTTTTTTAATATAAATTATTTAACAATTATTGGTTTATTATTAATAATAATTAGTTTAGGATTTAAATTATCTATAGTACCATTTCATTTATGGACTGCAGATGTTTATCAAGGATCGCCAACTATTGTTACATTATTTTTATCTACATTTAGTAAAATATCGATTTTTATATTTTTATTTAAATTTTTAATTAATTTTACATATATTTATTATATGCAAACTTTTATATTAAAAATTATAGTTTTATTATCTATATTATCAATATTATTTGGTAATATTTTGGGTATTGTTCATAAAGATAATATTAAACGTTTATTAGCATATTCATCTATATCACATATAGGTTATATGTTAATAATGTTAATTTATAATCAAAAATATGAAACATATATTTTTTCTTTAGAAATGATGATTATATATATAATTGGATATTTAATTAATCATTTAGGTATTTTAGGTGTAATGAGTATATTTTCTAGTTTTAATGTTAATGAAATTAATATAGATAAATTATATTATTATCGTGGTTTATTTTGGTATGATCCTATTTTAGCTTTTACTTTAACAGTAATGTTTTTATCTCTAGCAGGTATTCCTATTACAATAGGATTTATATCTAAATTTTATTTAATAGCTTTAAGTATAAAAATGAAAATGTGGTATTTAGCTAATATAATTATTTTTGGTAGTTCTATGGGTATATATTATTATTTAAAAATTATTATTAGTTTGTATTTAAAACCATCTAAAATAAATAAGATTATTTATTTTAATAAAATAGAGAATAATTATTATTACTTTTTTGTAAAAAATTTATTATTATTATTTGCTATAATAACAATTATATTAGGATTATATCCACAATTAATAACTCAATTAATGATTAATTAAATTTTATAAAATTTAATTATTTAAAATATCTATTTTTTTTTTGTAAAAATTTAAATATAAATATTATTATTAATAATAATAAAAAAAAATATAAAAAATATTTACTAATTTTAGTAGTATCTTTTATACTTTTTGATATTATTTCTCCAAAAAAATATCCAGAAGTAGTAAAAAAAATAGTCCAAATAAAAGCTCCAATAATATTTAATAAAAAAAAATTTATATTAGAAATATTTGTAATACCCATTATTATGGGACTAATTAATCTAAATCCATAAATAAATCTTGTAATAATAATAAAAAAATAAGGATACTTCTTTAAAAGAAGACTATATTTTTGAATTTTTACATTGTAATTTTTTAAAAAAGATAATAAACTTTTACCATATTTTTTACCTATATAAAATAATATTTGATTACTTAATATAGAACCTATTATAGTAATGATTATAATTTTATTTAAATTAAGAATTTTTTTATGTGCTAACATACCAGCAATAATAATAAATGTTTCCCATTCAATTAAAGAACTTAATAATATTATTAAATAACCGTATTTATACATTATTTCAGTTAAATTTATATCGAACATTTCTTGAGATCATTTATTTTTAAAATAGTTAAAAATATTATTTTTCGGTGAGAAGGGGATTTGAACCCCTGATATGTTTCCATATACATACTTTCCAGGCATGCGCCTTCAACCACTCGGCCACCTCACCATATTAAATTAATTACTATTGTTAAAATAATAATAATATAGTAGTATTATATACTATGTTAAAGAAAAAAAAATTAAAATTTAATTTTTTATTTTATGATTATGAAACTTTTGGTTTAAATCCTAAAAAAGATAGAATTGCTCAATTTGCTTGTATACGTACTGACATTAATTTAAATATAATTAATAAACCTATAGTTCTCTACTGTAAATTACCTAATGATTATTTACCTGATCCTAAATCAGTTATTATTCATAATATAAATCCATATATAGTTAATTTAAAAGGAATACAAGAAAATAAATTTGCAAATTATATCAATAATATATTTTTATATCCAAATACTTGTGTTGTTGGATATAATAATATTAATTTTGATGATGAATTCAGTAAATTTTTATTTTATCGAAATTTTTATGATCCATATAGTTGGTTTTGGAAAAATAATAATAGTAGATGGGATATATTAAAATTAGTTAGAGCATGTTATGTTTTAAGACCTGATGGAATTTTTTGGCCTAAAGTTAATAATATTCCTGTTTTTAATCTTGAAAAAATAGCTAAGATTAATAATCTTTTATCTTATAAAATTCATGATGCATTATCTGATGTATATACTACAATATCTATTACAAAATTAATTAAAAATAAACAACCACTATTATATAAATATTTTTTTAAATATAGAAAAAAAAAAGAATTAATAAAAATAATAAATTTATCAAAAATTAATATTTTAGTACATATTAGTCATATTTATAAAAATAAAAATAACAATATAAGTTGTATAACTCCATTATTTTGGCATCCACAAAATCAAAATATATTAGTAACTTTTAATTTAATAAAAAATATAAATTTTTTTTTACAAAATATTAAAACATTCAATAAATTAGATCAAAAAATTATTTTTTCACACATACAAATAATTAACTTTAATAAAGTTCCTTTATTATTACCTTTTAATATTTTATCTAAAATAGATATTAAACGTTTAGAATTTAATTATATTTTTTATGTAAAAAACTTTATTTTATTAAAAAAAAATTTTTTAAAAATAAAAAATATTATAAAATTATTTTTAACAAATTTTATGATTAAAAGTTATGAAACAAATATTTACAATGTTGATGAACAATTATATAAAAATTTTTTTCCTAATAAAGACTTATTAAAATTTAAATATATACATAATAAAAAATTTATTTTTTTAAAAAAATTATCTTTTCAAGATAAAAGAGCTAATATTTTATTATTAAAATATAAAGCAAGAAATTTTCCTATGATTCTAAATATGAAAGAACAAAAAATATGGAATATATATAAAAAAAATGTATTAAATGATAATTTTATTCAAAATTATATATTTAAAATTAAAGAACTTTTAAAAAAAAAAATTTGTAGTAAAAAAAAAATAACTTTAAAAAAATTAATAAAATATATTAAAAAAATTTTTTAACATTATTAAAAAATTTATAAAAACAATAAGTGTTTTAATTTTAAATATTTTGTATTTAAATATTTAAAATTATAAATGTTAGAATTTACAATTAATGGTATTCTACTAACAATATTTATACCATATTTTCTTAAAATTTTAATTTTATAAGGATTATTAGTTAATAATTTAATATATTTAATATCTAAATTTTTTAGAATATTTACACAAGAAATAAAATTTCGTTCATCTGTATCAAATCCTAGTTTATGATTAGCTTCAATAGTATCTAATCCTTTATCCTGTAGATTATAAGCTTTAATTTTATTTAAAATACCAATATTTCTTCCTTCTTGTCTATGATAAATTAATATTCCACAATTTTCTTGAGAAATTTTATCTAATGATAATTGTAATTGTATTCCACAATCACAACGTAAACTATCAAAAACATCTCCAGTTAAACATTCTGAATGTATTCTTACTAATATAATAGAATTTTTATTTATATTTTTTAAACCTTTTACTAAAACAATATGATTATTACCAGTATCTATTTCTTTAAAACCTATAATAACAAATTTTCCCCATTTTGTAGGTAATTTTGCTCTAGATATTTCTTTTACATTCATTATTTTTACCTTTTAAAATTTATATTTTATATAAATAGACATACATTTAAATATGTTAATAAAATTTATAATATTTGAAAAATGATTTTTATAAAAGAAAATAATTTATTATATTGAATTTTTTATTAAAATAATTTATTTATATAGTAAACTATTATTTTTAGGAATTATATGAATTTATTAAAGTCATTAACTACAGTTAGTATAATTACATTGCTTTCGAGATTATTAGGTTTTATCAGAGATAGTCTTATTGCAAAAGTTTTTGGCGCTGGTATTTATAGTGATTCTTTTTTTATAGCTTTTAAGCTACCTAATTTATTAAGACGTATTTTTGCAGAAGGAGCTTTTTCTCAGGCTTTTACTCCTATTTTAGCTGAATATAAAAATAAAAGAAGTAATAAAGAAACGAAAAATTTTATTGCTTCTACATTAGGTATACTAATTATTATACTTTCTATAATAGTAATATTAGGTATATTATTTTCTTCATTTATTATTTCAATTATTGCACCAGGTTTTGTTAATACAGATTATAAATTAAAACTTACTTCAAAAATTTTAAAAATGACTTTTCCGTATATTTTATTAATATCATTATCATCATTAGCTAGTTCTATTTTAAATATTTGGAAAAATTTTTTTGTACCAGCAATTACTCCTATTTTACTAAATGTAAGTATGATATTATTAATTATAATATTTCCCAATTTATTAGAACCATCAATTTTAATTTTAGCTTGGGCTGTATTAATTGGAGGATTATCTCAAATTTTTTATCAATTAATTTATTTAAAAAAAATTAATATGATAATATTACCAAGTTTTAAAAATTTTGATAAAGGAGTATTAAGAGTTTTTAAAAAAATGTGTACTGCAATTATTGGTGTAGCAGCAACACAAATATCTTTATTAATTAATTCTGCTTTTTCTTCTTTTTTAATTACTGGATCAATTACCTGGATTTATTATTCCGATCGTCTTATGGAATTACCTGTTGGTATGTTTGGAATAGCACTAACGATAGTATTACTTCCTGCTTTAACTGATGCTTATACTCAAAATAAAGAACATGAATATAATCAATTAATGGATATAGGTTTACGTTTATGTTTTTTATTAGTAGTACCTAGTTCATTAATTTTAGGATTTTTATCAAAATTATTATTAATTTCATTGTTTCAATATGGAGCATTTACTTATTTTGATGTATTAATGACTCAAGTAAATATTATTATATATTCTGTTGGATTATTATTTTTAGTAATAGCTAAAGTTTTAGCAATTGGATTTTACGCAAGACAAGATGTAAAAACTCCTGTTAAAATTAATATATTTGTTTTAATTATTACTCAATTAATAAGTCCTATATTTATCTTTTTTTTACATCATATAGGTTTTCCTATATCTATATGTTTTGCAGCTTTATTGAATGTAATTTTATTGTATAAAACATTAGTAAAAAAAAAATTATATATGCCAGAAAATGGATGGATAAATTTTTTATTTCGTATTTTAATAATTACAATATTATTAAGTATTATTTTATTTTGTATTGTTTGTAAAACACCAGAAAAATGGTTAATTTTATCTCCTTTTAAAATACGTATTTTTTATTTATTAATTATTTGTTCTATAATTTTTATATTATATATTTTACTATTATTTTTATTAGGTTTTAGAATAGAAGATTTTTCTTTAAAAAATATAATTAAATAATTTTATTTTTTAAAATAAAATATATAATATTTAAAATAAATAAAAAATATTTTTTATTTATTTCTATAAATAATATTTTTATTTTAAATTTTAAGAAAATAAAATTTTTTGTCTAAATTTTATAAGATTTTGTTTAATTTCCCTTACAAGAAGAATATACATAATATTTCTGGATTTTAATAATGAAAAACCAAAAAAATTTAATTCATTTAACATGTACAAAAAATAAATATCAAGGTTTATATATAACTAAAATAGCATTTTTAAAAATAAATAATATACTTTATAAAAGTAAAAATAAAGCATTAAAATTAATGTTAATAAAATCTGGTTGTTTTGGATCAAAATATAAAATTTCATTATTAGATCAATTATTATATCATGAAATTTTATTTCAAAAAGATCAAACATATATTTTTGTTAATAAAAAAGATATTATATTTATAGATAATACTATTATAGATTTTACAAAGAATAATTTTCATCAATCTTTTCAATTTTATAATAGTAATATTAAAGAATTTTGTGGATGTAAAAAAAGTTTTATTTTTAAATAAAATAAAAGAAGAAATCACATGAGTAATAATTATAAAGATTTTAAAAAAAATAGTATGTATAAAGAAGGATTTTCTACTGAATTAAAAAATACAGAATTTACTCCAGGTATTAATATAAATATTATATATAAAATTTCTAAAATTCGTAATGAACCAAAATGGATGTTAGAATTTAGATTAAAAGGATATAATTTTTGGATAAATAAAAAAGAACCTCATTGGTTAAATGGATATTATAAAAAATTAAATTATCAAAATTATATTTATTATTCAGCTCCTTTATATAATAAATTAAATAATAATGTAAAAAATAAGTATTTTACAGATGAAGTTAAAAAAACTTTTAATAAATTAAAACTTCCTATTCAGAATAATTCAAATATAGCAATCGATGCTATTTTTGATTCTGTTTCAGTGATTACAACTAATCAAAAAAAGCTTTTAGATAAAGGAATAATTTTTTGTTCTTTAAATTATGCTATTAAAAATTATCCTAAATTAGTTCAAAAATATTTAGGTTCTGTAGTTCCAGCTGATGATAATTTTTTTGCAGCATTAAACGCTGCCGTTATTTCCGATGGTACATTTATTTATATTCCTAAAAATACTAAATGTCCTTTAGATTTATCTACTTATTTTAGAATTAATCAAAAAAATTTTGGTCAATTTGAACGTACAATCTTAATTGCAGATGAAAATAGTTATGTAAATTATATAGAAGGTTGTTCTGCACCAATTAGAAATAATTCTCAATTACATGCTGCTGTAGTTGAGGTAATTTTACATAAAAATGCACAAGTAAATTATTCAACTGTACAAAATTGGTTTGCAGGAAAAAAAAATAGCGGAGGTATTTTAAATTTTGTAACTAAAAGAGCTATTTGTCATGGAAAAAATAGTAAAATGTCTTGGACACAATCAGAAACAGGTGCAGCTATTACCTGGAAATATCCTAGTGTAATTTTAAAAGGTGATAATTCTATTGGAGAATTTTATTCTGTTTCATTAACTAATAATAATCAACAAGCTGATACTGGTACTAAAATGATACACATAGGTAAAAATACAAAATCAACAATTATTTCTAAAAGTATTTCTACAGAAAAAAGTAAAAATACTTATCGTAGCATAGTATATATTAATAAATATGCTGAAAACTCTCGTAATTTTACTCAATGTGATTCTATTTTAATAGGTTCTAAATGTAGTACACATACATATCCTAATTTACAAATATTAAATAATACTTCACAAGTTGAACATGAAGCTTCTACTTCTAAAATTGAAGAAGATCAAATTTTTTTTTGTTTACAAAGAGGATTAAGTTTAGAAGATGCTATATCATTGATTGTCAATGGGTTTTGTAAAGAAATTTTTATGAAATTTCCTTTAGAATTTGCAGTTGAAGCCCAAAAATTATTATCTATTCATTTAGATAATAGTATAGGATAAAATAATATATTTTATAATAAAAATTAAACATTATGTTAAAAATTAACAATTTATGTGTAAATATAAATAATAAGATTATTTTAGATAATTTTAATTTATCTATTAATCCAGGAGAAATACATGCAATAATGGGTCCGAATGGTTCAGGTAAAAGTACATTATCTTATGTAATATCCGGTAAAAAAGAATATATAATTACTCAAGGAGAAATATTATTTAAAAAAAAAAAATTATTATGTTTAAAACCAGAAATTAGAGCTAGAGAAGGTATTTTTATTTCTTTTCAATATCCTATTGAAATACCTGGTGTTACTAACAATATATTTTTATATAATTCTTTAAAAGCAATAAAAAAATATAAAGAAAATATAATATTAGATAGATTTACTTATAATAAAATTATAAATGAAAAAATAAAAATTTTAGGTAAAAAAAGAGAATTTTTACAAAGATTTGTTAACGTAGGTTTTTCTGGAGGAGAAAAAAAAATTAATGATATATTACAAATGTTATTGCTAGAGCCAGATCTTTGTATTTTAGATGAAATTGATTCTGGATTAGATATAGATGCATTAAAATTAGTATCTAAAATAATTAATATTATGAAAAATTCTAATAGATCATTTTTAATTATTACACATTATCGTCGTATTCTTGATTATATAAATCCTGATTATATTCATATTTTATATAATAAAAAAATTATTAAATCAGGAAATATAAATATTATTTCCTATTTAGATAAATATGGATATAGGCATATAAATGAAATATAATATTTATTCTCAATTAAAAAATTTTTATAAATTACATAAAAAATATCTTTCTTCTAATAAATTAGAAATAGATTTATATAAATTAAAAAAATTAATAGAAAAAGAACTTTTACATAAAAAAAAAATATTATTATTCAAATATTTAGAAAATAAATCTTTAGTAAATTCTAATTTATTAGAAAATATTAATAATCAGTTATTAAAATTAATATTTCCAATTAATGCTATAATGTTATTTTTTATTAATGGTGAAATTAATAAAAAACTTAGTAATATATATAATAAATATTATGAAATAGATATTAATACACATAAAATTAAGAATCATAATAATATTTTAAAAAAAGATATTTATAATTATTTATCTGAATCTCTTACAAAGAGATATGTATCAATTAATATTAATAATAAAAAAAATATTTATCTTAAAAAACCATTATATATAGTATATTTTAATAATATAAATAAAGAAAATAAAATTTCAATGTTTAATTATAGAAATTTTTTTTATATAAAAAATACTTTTTCTACTATAATAGAACATTATATAAATACAGATAAACCATATATTAATAATATTTATAATACTTTTATTATTCAAAATAATTCTAAATTAGAACATTATACTTTTACTAATAATAATATTAATAAAAATAATAATTTTTGTTCAATTAGTAATGAATTTATATTATATAATAATGTTTTTTATAAAAAATATGATATATTTATGTCAAATCAATATATTAATCAGAATAATTATTTTAAATTTTTAGGAGAAAAAACAAAGTTAATATATAAAAGTTTATTATTTTCTAAAAATTCTAATATTATAAATATAAACAATCTTATAGAACATAGTATTAAAAATACTAGTAGTGTACAATTACATAAAGCAATTACTTTAAATAAATCAATAATTAATTTAATAGGATTATTAAAAATTAATAGAGATGCTATAAAAACACATGGACAGTTAAACTATAGTAGTTTGCTTTTAGATAAATTATCTAAAATAAATATTCAACCTGGATTAGATATTTTAAATGATGATGTTAAATGTACACATAGTGTATTTACTGGTAAAATAAACTATGATCAAATTTTCTTTTTAAGAACAAGAGGTATAAGTTTTAAAAAATCATATAATATTTTACTTATATCTTATATACTAGATTTTTTAAATGAAATTAATAATAGTATTATTAAAAAAAAAATTTTAAAAAAAATATTTTATTATTTATCAATAGAGAATTTTTTTAATGAGTTTTAATATAAAAAATATTAGGAAACAATTTCCTATTTTTTCAAAAAAAATTAATGAAAATAAATTTGTCTATTTAGATAATGCATCAACTGTACATAAACCAAAAAAAGTAATTACTTCATTAAGTAATTTTTATAAAAATGCATATTCTTCTGTTAATAGAGGTATTTATAGTTTAAGTTTAAATGCAACAAAAAAAATGGAACAGATACGTAATCAAGTAGCTCATTTTATTAATGCTAAATATACTGAAGAAATAATTTTTACTAAAAGTACAACAGAAAGTATTAATTTAATAGCTTATACTTGGGGAGTTCAAAATATTTCATCACATGAAAATATTATTTTATCTGAAATGGAACATCATTCTAATATAATTCCATGGACAATATTATCTCAAAAAATAGGATTTAATATTCGTATTATACCATTAGATAAATATGGAAATTTAAAATTATATAAAATTAATAATTTAATTGATAAAAATACACGTTTAATATCTGTTACGTATATTTCTAATGTTTTAGGTACGATTAATCCAATTAAAAATATAATTAAATTAGCTAAAGAAAAAAATATTATTACTTTAATTGACGGTGCTCAAGCTATTACAATTAAAAAAATTGATGTCCAAAAACTCGGTTGTGATTTTTTTGTTTTTTCAGGACATAAAATTTTTGGACCTACTGGTATAGGAGTATTATATGGTTTAAAAAAAATATTAAAATTAATGCCTCCATGGCAAGGAGGAGGAGGAATGATTGTAGATATATATAAAAAAAAATTTATTTGGGAAAGAATACCTTGGAAATTTGAAGCAGGTTCTCCAAATATAGCAGGAATTATAGGTTTAGGTAAAGCTATATCTTGGTTTACGAATTTTAATATTCAAGATATTATTAAACATAATCAATCTTTAACAAGATATGCTTTTAAAAAATTTAATTCTATTTCAGATATTAAAATTTTTGGACAAAAAAATGCTAATATTAATAGAATTGGTATAATTTCATTTAATTTATCTAATTATCATTCTTATGATATAGGTAGTTTTTTAGATCAATACGGTATTGCTATACGTACTGGTCATCATTGTTCTATTCCTGTTATGAAATTTTATAAAGTTCAATCTATGTGTAGAATTTCTTTTTCTATTTATAACAATAAAAATGATATTGATTATTTTATAGATAGATTAATATATATAAAAAATTTATTAAACCGATAATAATATATGTCATATAATTTACCTAGTAAAAAAGAAATTACTAATAATTTTTTAAACTGTGATAATTGGGAGGAAAAATATTTATATATAATAGAATTAGGTAATCAAATTCCTATTTTATCAAAAAAACAACATTCTATAGAAAATTTTATACCAGGATGTCAAAGTCGAGTTTGGGTTCTCATAGAAATTGATTTAAATAATAAAATTAAATTTAAAGGAGATAGTGATTCTTCTATTATTAAAGGTTTATTAACAATAATTTTTATTTTTTATAATAAAAAAAAAATTAATGAAATTATTAAAGATAATATTAAATCTTTTTTTAAAGATTTATTTTTTGATAAATATTTAACTACTTCTAGATTAGAAGGTATAGATATTATTATCCAAACTATTAAAAATAAATTAAAAAAATTAAATAAAAATCTTTTTTTATAAAAATAATGTATTTATTTTTATAAGATTTATATTTAATTTAGTTAAAATTCATAGTTTTTAATTAAATATATTTAGGAATATATAAATTTTATGAAAAAAACAAAAATAGTATGTACTATAGGTCCTAGTTCAGAATCTAAATATATTTTATCTGAATTTTTAAAATTAGGTATGAATGTTGCTAGATTAAATTTTTCACATGGAAATCATAATGATCATCAAAAAAGAATAAATACATTAAAAAATGTAATTAAAAAAACAGGTATAAATGCAGCAATTTTATTAGATACTAAAGGTCCAGAAATACGTACTATGAAATTATATAAAGGAGAAGATGTATATTTAAAATCTGGAAATTTTTTTACATTAACAACTAATCAAGATATTATTGGTAATAATAAATGTGTTGCAATTACATATCCTTATCTTATTAAAGATTTAAAAATTGGTAATAAAATATTAATAGATGATGGTTTAATTGCTATGGAAGTTATAAAAATTATAAATAATAATATTATATGTAAAATATTAAATAATGGTAAATTATCTGAAAATAAAAGTATTAATTTACCAGGTATATCTATTAATTTACCATCTTTATCAGAAAAAGATAAATGTGATTTAATTTTTGCTTGTCAACATAAGATAGATTATATTGCAGCTTCTTTTATTCGTAAAAAACAAGATATATTAGAAATAAGAAAATTTTTAAAAAAATATAATGGTAATAACATTCAAATTATAGCTAAAATTGAAAATCAGGAAGGATTAAATAATTTTGATGAAATATTAAGTGTATCTGATGGTATAATGGTAGCAAGAGGAGATTTAGGTGTAGAAATACCAGTAGAAAACGTTATTTTTGCTCAAAAAATGATTATAAGAAAATGTAATTTTTGGGGTAAAATAGTGATAACAGCTACACAAATGTTAGATTCTATGATTAAAAATCCTAGGCCAACTAGGGCAGAAGCGGGAGATGTAGCTAATGCTATTTTGGATGGAACTGATGCAGTTATGTTATCTGGAGAAAGTGCTAAAGGAAAATATCCATTAGAATCTGTTTCGATTATGTCTATAATTTGTGAAAGAACAGATATTACTATGACTAATAGAATTAATTTTTATCATAATAAAGATATGAGTATTACTGATGCTGTATGTCGTAGTGCAGTAGAAATAGCAGAAAAATTAAAAGCACCATTAATAATTGTTGCTACTCAATTAGGTAAATCAGCAAAATCTATTAGAAAATATTTTCCTAAAGCAATAATCTTAGCTTTAACTACAAATAAAAAAACAGTTCAAAATTTAATTTTAAGTAAAGGAATTATACCAAAATTAGTAGATAAAATATCATCTACAGATGATTTTTATATAATAGGTAAAAAGGTTGCATTATTTAGTAAATATGCTAAAAAAGGAGATGTCATTGTAATGGTATCTGGTGCACTAGTACCTAGTGGTACAACAAATACAACTTCAGTACATATTATTTAAATATTAATTTTATAAGTATTTTTTTTTAATTTTTTTAATAATAAAATGAAATTTTTTAATTGTATAATTAATTTCTTTTTCAGTAGTAAATCTACCAAAAGAGATACGTATAGAACTTTGAATTAAATTGTTATTTAATCCTAAAGATTTTAATACATATGATAAATGATATTTATTTGAGTTACATGCAGAAGAAGTGGATATTGCAATATTTTTCATTTCTAATATAAGTATTTTATTAAAAATATTTTTAAAACCTATATTAATTATATAGGGAGAACTATGTTTTAATGAACCATTTAAATATATACCTGGAATATTTTTTATTCCAGACCATAGTTTTTTTTTTAAAAATGTTATTCTTTCTTTTTCTTTATTAATTAAATTATTAGTTATACTTAATGCTTTAGACATTCCAACAATTTGATGTGTTGCTAAAGTTCCTGATCTTAAACCGTTTTCTTGTCCACCTCCATGTAGTAATGGGAATAAATTTATTTTTTTTTTATTGTTTTTGATATATAAAACTCCTATTCCTTTAGGACCATAAAATTTATGAGCTGAGAATGATAACAGATCAATATTCATATTTTTTAAATTAAATGAATATTTACCCATACTTTGGGTAGCATCGACATGTAAAATTACATTATTTTTTTTACAAATTTCACCAATTTTTATAATATCATTAATAGTTCCTATTTCATTATTAATATGCATTATTGATACTAATATTGTTTGATAAGTAATTTTTTTCTCTAATATATTTAAATTAATTACTCCTTTATTAGAATTTTTAATATATATAATTTTTATACCTAATTTTTTTACAAAATTACAAGTTTCTAGTACGGCTTTATGTTCCATAAAACTTGTAATAATATTTTTTTTTTTATGATTTAAATAATTAAATGCAATTCCTTTAATTGCTAAATTAATAGATTCTGTTGCGCTAGAAGTAAAAATTATTTCTTCTTTTTTACTACCAATAATATTTGCTATATTTATTCTAGCATTTTCAATTATATTTCTTGCTTTAAGACTAAAAGTATGTAAATAAGAAGATGAATTACCAAATATTCCATTTATAGTAAAATAGTTTTGCATTTCTTTTAAAACTTTTGGATCAACTGGAGTAGTAGCAGCATAATCTAAATATATTAATTTTTGCATAATTTTATTATATTAATTTGATTAAATTATTGTAAAATAAAATTTTTTATTAAAGTAAATATTGTATATTATTTAATATAAATAATTAAATGTTTTATGTATAAAAAATTTATACATTAGGATTTTTATGAAAAATAAAATTTTAATTTCTAAAACTACTATTTTTATTTTTGATTCCGGATTAGGTGGAATTACAATATTTAATTATATTAAAAATATTTTCTTAAATATTAATTTCATATATTTATTAGATAATAAATATTTTCCTTATGGAAATAAATCAAAAAGTTTTATTTTAAAACGTTTAATTAAAATTTTAAATAAAATTTCATTAAATCATAATATTTCATTAGTTATTATTGCATGTAATACAGCTAGTGTTTCTAGTCTACCCCAACTAAAAAAATATTTTAATTTTCCTATTATTGGTGTTACCCCTGTTTTTGATTTAGCTATAAAAAAAACAAAAAATAAAGTCATTGGTTTTTTAGCTACAAATACTACAATACAAAATTATAAAGTACAAAATAAAATAAATTTATTAAGGAAAAAATATACAATAGAAATTATATCATCTTTTAAATTAGTTCTTTTAGCAGAATATAAATTATTAGGATATAAAATTATTTTAAATGAAATAAAAAAAATTTTTTTTTCTTGGTATAAATTAAAAATATTTCCTGATACTGTTATATTAGGTTGTACTCATTTTCCTTTAATTAAAAAAGAAATACAAAATGTTTTTCCTAAAAAAATAAAATTTTTAGATGCTAAATATTTCGTAATTCATAAATTTAAAAAAATAGTTAAATATAATAAAAATTTATTGAGTAAAAAAAAAAATATTGTTTATTATACAAAAATAGATAAAAATATAAATAAAATACGAAATATTTTTTTAAAAATGAATTTTCATATTTTTAAAAAATTTAATACGTAAATTTTTTTATAAAATTAAGATAAAATACTTGACTATTTTTTTAAAAAATGTAATATGATTGTTACTAACTTTATAGTTCTTTAAAAATTTATAAAAAACTTTTGAGGGCACTCTCTTTAAAAGAGAGTATTAAATTTATAAATTTTTTTATAAATTTATTGTATTAATTTATTTATGTAAAATTGAAGAGTTTGATCATGGCTCAGATTGAACGCTGGCGGCAAGCCTAACACATGCAAGTCGAGCGGCAGCGAAATAAGAAAGAATTTTATTTTTTTTTATTGTCGGCGAGCGGCGGACGGGTGAGTAATATCTGGGGATCTGCCTTATGGAGAGGGATAACTATTGGAAACGGTAGCTAATACCTCATAATGTCTTTTATTAGACCAAAGTAGGGGATTCTATATATATTTTATATATGGGACCTTATACCATTAGATGAACCCAGACGGGATTAGCTAGTAGGTAGAGTAATAGCCTACCTAGGCAACGATCCCTAGCTGGTCTGAGAGGATAATCAGCCACACTGGAACTGAGACACGGTCCAGACTCCTACGGGAGGCAGCAGTGGGGAATATTGCACAATGGGCGAAAGCCTGATGCAGCTATGCCGCGTGTATGAAGAAGGCCTTCGGGTTGTAAAGTACTTTCAACAAGAAAGAAACGGTAAAATCTAATATATTTTATCATTGACGTTACTTGTAAAAGAAGCACCGGCTAACTCCGTGCCAGCAGCCGCGGTAATACGGAGGGTGCTAGCGTTAATCGGAATTACTGGGCGTAAAGAGCACGTAGGCGGTTAATTAAGTCAGATGTGAAATCCCTAGGCTTAACTTAGGAACTGCATTTGAAACTAATTAACTCGAGTTTCGTAGAGGGAGGTAGAATTCCAGGTGTAGCGGTGAAATGCGTAGATATCTGGAGGAATACCAGTGGCGAAGGCGGCCTCCTGGACGAATACTGACGCTCAGGTGCGAAAGCATGGGGAGCAAACAGGATTAGATACCCTGGTAGTCCATGCCGTAAACGATGTCGACTTGAAGGTTGTAAGCTTGACTTATAACTTTCGTAGCTAACGCGTTAAGTCGACCGCCTGGGGAGTACGACCGCAAGGTTAAAACTCAAATGAATTGACGGGGGCCCGCACAAGCGGTGGAGCATGTGGTTTAATTCGATGCAACGCGAAGAACCTTACCTGGTCTTGACATCCATGGAATTTAATAGAGATATTTTAGTGCCTTCGGGAACCATGAGACAGGTGCTGCATGGCTGTCGTCAGCTCGTGTTGTGAAATGTTGGGTTAAGTCCCGCAACGAGCGCAACCCTTATTCTTTGTTGCCATCAGTTAGGCTGGGAACTCAAAGAAGACTGCCGGTGATAAACCGGAGGAAGGTGAGGACGACGTCAAGTCATCATGGCCCTTACGACCAGGGCTACACACGTGCTACAATGGTATATACAAAGAGAAGCATCCTTGTAAAAGTAAGCGGATCTCACAAAATATATCTTAGTTCGGATTAGAGTCTGCAACTCGACTCTATGAAGTCGGAATCGCTAGTAATCGTAGATCAGAATGCTACGGTGAATACGTTCCCGGGCCTTGTACACACCGCCCGTCACACCATGGAAGTGGGTTGTAAAAGAAGTAAGTTGTTTAACCAATTTTTTTAAAATTGGAGGGCGCTTACCACTTTATGATTCATAACTGGGGTGAAGTCGTAACAAGGTAACCGTAGGGGAACCTGTGGTTGGATCACCTCCTTTACTATTAMAAGTTSTYWTCAAGTRGWSWRCCCCCAWAAGTKKCATAAGTTTTTTAAAAATTWWGTAAAAATTTTTTAAATAATAAATAATTAAGTAATTAATTTATAGTTAAATTTATTTAAAATATTTAGACGATTGTGGGTTGTAAGGTTAAGTAAATAAGCGTATATGATGGATGCCTTGGCAGTCAGAGACGATGAAGGACGTGTTAATCTGCGAAAAGCGTCGATGAGTTGATATAAAACGTTATTAGTCGGCGATTTCCGAATGGGGAAACCTAATATATATAACTATATATTATCGTGATTTGAATACATAGAATTACGAAGTAAACCAGGAGAACTGAAACATCTAAGTATCCTGAGGAAAAGAAATCAATAGAGATTTCCTTAGTAGTGGCGAGCGAACAGGAAGAAGCCCGAGACGTACTTTATTTATTGTATTAGTAAAAATAACTGGAAAGTTATACGATACAAGGTGATAGTCCTGTATATTAAAATACAATAATTATAGTCTCAATGAGTAGAACGAGACACGTGTAATCTTGTTTGAATATAGGGGGGTCATCCTCTAAGGCTAAATACTACTGACTGACCGATAGTGAACTAGTACCGTGAGGGAAAGGTGAAAAGAACCCCGGTTAGGGGAGTGAAATAGAACCTGAAATCATATACGTACAAGCAGTAGGAGCACTTAAAAAGTGTGACTGCGTACCTTTTGTATAATGGGTCAGCGAGTTATATTTTGTAGCAAGGTTAACTGTATAAGGAAGCCGTAGGGAAACCGAGTCTTAAAAGGGCGTTTTAGTTGCAAGATATAGACCCGAAACCCGGTGATCTAACCATGAGCAGGTTGAAGGTTTGGTAATTCTTACTGGAGGACCGAACCGACTAATGTTGAAAAATTAGCGGATGACTTGTGGTTAGGGGTGAAAGGCCAATCAAACCGGGAGATAGCTGGTTCTCCCCGAAAGCTATTTAGGTAGCGCCTCGTAAAATTCATATTTGGGGGTAGAGCTCTGTTTCGGTTAGGGAATCTACCAGATTTACCAATCCGATGCAAACTACGAATACCAAATTTATGTTATTACGGGAGACACACAGCGGGTGCTAACGTCCGTTGTGAAGAGGGAAACAACCCAGATCGCTAGCTAAGGTCCCTAAGTTATAATTAAGTGGGAAACGAGGTGGGAAGGCATAAACAGCTAGGATGTTGGCTTAGAAGCAGCCATCATTTAAAGAAAGCGTAATAGCTCACTGGTCTAGTCGTCCTGCGCGGAAGATGTAACGGGGCTAAATTATACACCGAAGCTGCGACAATAAAGAAGTTATTATTTTTATTTTATTGGGTAGGGGAGCGTTCTGTAAGTCGTTGAAGATAAATTGTAAAATTTATTGGAGATATCAGAAGTGCGAATGCTGACATGAGTAACGATAAAATAGGTGAAAAACCTATTCGCCGAAAGACTAAGGTTTCCTATCCAACGGTAATCGAGGTAGGGTAAGTCGATCCCTAAGGCGAGGCTGAAAAGCGTAGTCGATGGATAACAGGTTAATATTCCTGTACTCATTATTATTGTGAAGGGGGGACGAAGAAGGTTAGATTATCCAAGTGATGGTTGTCTTGGTTTAAACGTGTAGATGAATTATTTAGGAAAATCCGGATAATTATTACATTAAGACGTGATGACGAAATACTTTATTGTATTGAAGTAATTAATACCATGCTTACAAGAAAATCCTCTAAACTTAAATAATATTGAATCGTACTCCAAACCGACACAGGTAGTCAGGTAGAGAATACTAAGGCGCTTGAGAGAACTCAGGTGAAGGAACTAGGCAAAATAGTGCCGTAACTTTGGGAGAAGGCACACTGATTGTAAGTAAGAAGATTTACTTTTTGAGCTGAAATCAGTCTAAGATAACGGCTGACTGCAACTGTTTATTAAAAACACAGCACTGTGCAAACACGTAAGTGGACGTATACGGTGTGACGCCTGCCCGGTGCTGGAAGGTTAATTGATAGGGTTATTATTTTATATAAGAAGCTCTTGATCGAAGCCCCAGTAAACGGCGGCCGTAACTATAACGGTCCTAAGGTAGCGAAATTCCTTGTCGGGTAAGTTCCGACCTGCACGAATGGCGTAATGATGGTCAGACTGTCTCCACCTGAGACTCAGTGAAATTGAAATTGCTGTGAAGATGCAGTGTACCCGCGGCAAGACGGAAAGACCCCGTGAACCTTTACTATAGCTTGATATTGAATAGTGCATATTAATGTGTAGAATAGGTGGGAGATAATGAAATGTTAGCGCTAGCTAATATGGAATCGTCCTTGAAATACCACCCTTTAGTATTTATTATTCTAACCTAAACCCGTAATCCGGGTTAGAGACAATGTCTGGTAGGTAGTTTGACTGGGGCGGTCTCCTCCTAAAGAGTAACGGAGGAGTACTAAGGTCAGCTAATCACGGTCGGAAATCGTGAGGTTAGTACAAAGGCATAAGCTGGCTTAACTGCGAGAATGACAATTCGAGCAGATGCGAAAGCAGGTCTTAGTGATCCGGTGGTTCTGTATGATAAGGCCATCGCTCAACGGATAAAAGGTACTCCGGGGATAACAGGCTAATACCGCCCAAGAGTTCATATCGACGGCGGTGTTTGGCACCTCGATGTCGGCTCATCACATCCTGGGGCTGTAGTAGGTCCCAAGGGTATGGCTGTTCGCCATTTAAAGTGGTACGCGAGCTGGGTTTAGAACGTCGTGAGACAGTTCGGTCCCTATCTGTCGTGGGCGTTGGAAGATTGAAAGGATTTGCTCCTAGTACGAGAGGACCGGAGTGAACGTATCTATGGTGTTCGGGTTGTCATGCCAATGGCATTGCCCGGTAGCTAAATACGGAAAAGATAAGCGCTGAAAGCATATAAGTGCGAAACTTACCTTAAGATTAGTCTTCCCTAGATTTTTATTAGTTATTTATAGAAATCTCTTAAGGGACGTTAAAGACGATGACGTTGATAGGCTAGGTGTGTAAGCATAGTGATATGTTAAGCTAACTAGTACTAATAAACACCCGTGAGTCTTAACCTTACAACACCAGAATCGTTTAAATTTAAATATTTAAATTACATTTAACAAAATAATCCTGGTATATATAACGCAATGGTACCACCTGAATCCATTCCGAACTCAGAAGTGAAACATTGTAGTGCCAATGGTAGTGTGAGGTCTCCTCATGTGAGAGTAGGTAAATACCAGGATAAAATATATAGATAAATTTTAATGCCGGCTTAGCTCAGATGGTAGAGCAACTGATTTGTAATCAGTAGGTCACCAGTTCGACCCCGGTAGCCGGCATTAGAAAATTGTAGTTATATATTATAAAAAAATTTTTATTAATTTTAAAAAAATGGTGGGATACCCAAGTGGTTAACGGGAACAGACTGTAAATCTGTCGTCATAGACTTCGAAGGTTCGAATCCTTCTCCCACCAGAAATTTTTATCAAGAATATAATATTTGAATTTAAAATATAGCAGACATTGTATAATGGTATTACTTTAGCCTTCCAAGCTAAAAATACGGGTTCGATTCCCGTTGTCTGCTCTAATTTAAATTTAAAATGCAAATATAAATATTATTTATTCTATATTTTTTTTGCTGATATAGCTTAAATGGTAAAGCACATTCTTGGTAAGAATGAAGATCTCAGTTCAATTCTGGGTATCAGCTTTTATTATTAATGTGTTTTTTTTAAACAAAAAATTTTTCAGGTTTATAAAATATAAATAGTAGAAGGATAATTACTAATGTTTCTTAAGTTACAAAAAGATTCTACTTTAGAATGGTTTCTTTCTTATTGTAATATTAATAAATACCCTGCTAAAATGGTTTTAATAAAACAAGGGGATGTTACTAAGAATTTATATTATGTATTAAAAGGAATTATTGTTGTTTCTATTAAAAATAATAATGGTAAAGAAATAATACTTAATTATTTAAATGCAGGTAGTTTTGTTGGTGAAACAAGAATTTTTAATAATTCTTATAAAGAAATTACATTAATTAAATTAAAAACAGAATGTGAATTAGCAAAAATTTCATATAAAAATTTTTTTAATTTAATTAAAATTAATAATGATATTATAATGAAAATTGCTTCACAAATTGTAAGTAAATTACAAATTACATTTAAGAAAATTAGTAATCTAGCTTTTTTAGATGTAACTCGTAGAATTTTTCAAACATTATTAAATTTAGCTAAATCTCCAGATGCAATTACACATCCAGATGGTATGCAAATAAAAATTACTAGACAAGAAATAGGTAAAATAGTCGGTTGTTCTAGAGAAACTGTAGGTCGTACACTTAAAATTTTAAAAAACCGTAATTTAATATATGCTCATGGTAAAACCATAGTTATATATGGTACAAGATAAGTAAATTTATTAAATATTTATTTTAAACCAATAACATTATGTACTTTTTTTAAAGTAATTTTAGCATATTTTTTTGCTTTTTTCGATCCGTTATTAATAATATTTTTTAACAATTCTTCATTCTTTCTATAAAAATAATATTTTTTTCTTAATTTATTTAAAAATAAACATAAATTATAAACAACAGATTCTTTAAAATCATTGTAATTTTTATTTTTAAAACGAAATTCTAATTTCTCTATAGGTATTTTAGTTATATTAGATAATATAATAAGTAAATTAGAAATACCAGGTTTATTTTTCAAATCAAATACTATTTTTGGAGGATTATTAGAATCTGTTACAGCAGATTTAATTTTTTTCCTAATTATTATATCATCATCAAATAATGTGATTATATTATTTTTATTTTTATCAGATTTAGACATTTTTTTCATAGGATTTAATAATGACATTATACATGAACCAAAATTTTTATTCATTTTTTTTTCAGGAATTTTAAATATTTTTTCCCCATAAAAATTATTAAATTTACAAGCAATATCTCTCACTAATTCAATATGTTGAATCTGATCTTTACCTACTGGTACTTTATATGTTTGATATAATAATATATCAGCAGCCATTAATATAGGATAATTAAATAACCCCATATTAACATTTTTATTTGAATTTATTTTTTCTTTAAATTGTATCATTCTTTTCATTATACTAAAATTAGTAAAACAATTTAAAATCCAACATAACTGAGTATGTTGAGGTACATGTGACTGTATAAAAATAATACTTTTTTCAGGATTAATACCTGATGCTAAAAATAATGATAAAGTATTTAATATATTATTATTTAATATACTTTTTTTGTGATAATTAGTTAAAGCATGTAAATCAGCTATGCAATAAATACAAAAATATTTTTTTTGTAATTTTTTCCATTGACTTAATGCACCAATATAATTTCCTATTGTTAATATACCAGTAGGTTGAATACCACTAAATATTATTTTTTTTTTCATAATTAACTATAATATATTTTAATTTTTTGAAATGTTATTTAATTTTAATTTCATGGTTTGAAGAGTTTGTTCATATGAAAATGAACTTTTAAATATAGCTGAACCTATTACAAGAATATCTGCTCCAGCAATAGCAACTTTTTTAATATTATCTATATTAATACCCCCATCTATTTCTAATAAAATTTTTTTTTTTTTTATAATTTTTTTAATTTTAATAATTTTATCATAAATAAAATTTAAAAAAATTTGTTTTTCAAAACCAGGATTAACAGACATAATTGTAATTATGTCTAATTTATTAATAATATAATCAAAACAACATAAAGGAGTTGAAGGATTTAAAACTATACCAGCTTTACATCCATATTTCCTTATTAAGGAAATACTTCTATCTAAATGATAAGAATTTTCAGGATGTAAAGTAATAATATTAGCTCCTGCCTTTGCAAATTTTATGATTAAATCATCTACTTTTTTTGTCATTAAATGTACATCTATTATACATTTAATTCCATAATTTCTTAAAGATTTTAAAACTAAAGGACCAATAGTTAAATTAGGTACATAATAATTATCCATAACATCAAAATGTATTAAATCAGCTCCTGCTTTAAGAACATCTTCAATTTCTTTTCCTAAATAGGCAAAATTAGCAGATAAAATAGACGCAGCAATTAAAATGTTTTTCATTATATAAAAAATAAAATTATAAATATAATTAATATTATATATTAATAATTTAAAACAATAAATTTTTATTATTATTAATAACATCAATAATAACTTTTTCAGAAACATTTTTATATATTAAAACTTTACCAATTTTAATTGGTAAAATAAGATTAATATTTTTTTGTTTATTTTTTTTATCTCTATAAATATGTTTTAAAAACTTATGTGCATTCATACTATTTGGTAATTTGATAGGTAATTTACATTTTTTTAATAAATTAATAATTTTTATTATATCTTCTGAATTTTTTAATAAATTTAATTTTTTAGAAGTTAGAGTTGCAATTATAATACCTATCGCTACAGCTTCTCCATGTAACCATTTACCATATCCTAATTCAGTTTCTATAGCATGAGCATAAGTATGACCTAAATTTAATAATGCTCTTTTATTTTTTTCATATTCATCTTCAGAAATTATTTTAGATTTTAATTTACAACATTTATGAATACAATAGATTATTTTATTTTTATTTAAGTTAAACAATTCATCAATATTATTTTCTAACCAAATAAAAAATTTTTTATCAAAAATAATACTATACTTAACAATTTCAGCTAAACCTGCAGAAAATTCCCTTTTAGATAAAGTATATAAACAACTTAAATTAATTAATACCATTTTAGGTTGATAAAAACTACCAATCATATTTTTACCTAAATCATGATTTACAGCTGTTTTACCTCCTATTGAAGAATCAATTTGTGATAATAAAGTAGTAGGTATTTGTATATATTTTACACCTCTTTGATATACAGAAGCAGCAAATCCTGTTATATCACCTATTACCCCACCACCTAAAGCAATTAAAGTAGTATCTCTACTATGTAAATTTTTAAGTAATGATGTAAAAATAATATTAACAGTAACTAATGTTTTATATTGTTCACCATCAGGTAAAATAATATGATTAATTTTAAGACCAATATTAATAAATTGATTAAAAATTTTTTTAAAATATAAAGAAAAAACTTTTTGATTAGTAATAATCAAAATACTATCACCTTTCTTAAGAAAGGGAAAAAATATTTTTTTTTCAAATAAATTAAAATCTATAACAATAGGATAATTATTTTTTTTTGTTGAAACTAAAATAGTTTTTTCCATATATAATATTATCCTTTTTTTATCTAATAAAATAATACAATTAATTTTTTTCTAATAAATGAATAAGTTGATTAGCAACAACTTTTGCACTTTGTTCATCTGTTTTAATAATAATATCAGCTATTTCATCATATAAATAATTTCTTTTCTTAGCTAAATTTTCTAAAATTTCTCTAGCTAATTGATTTTGTTTGTTTTTTAATAAAGGACGTTTTTTATCTCTTTTTGTACGACTTAACTGTTTTTCTATGGTAGTTTTCAGATATACAACTATTCCTCTAGAAGAAAGAATTTTTCTAGTTTCTTTAGATTGAATAGATCCCCCACCTGTAGCTAAGACAATACCTTGTTTTTGAGTAATTTCATCAATAATTTTTTTTTCACGTTTTCTAAAACCTTTTTCTCCTTCCACATCAAATACCCAATTTATATCTGCACCTGTACGACGTTCAATTTCTTGATCTGAATCAAAAAAATCCATTTTTAATAAATTTGCTAAATGACGACCAATCGTACTTTTTCCTGCTCCCATAGGTCCTATTAAAAATATATTTCTTTTTTCTGCCATTTTTATATTAATAAATTTTTATTGTGAATAAAATTCTTATTTTTTAAAATAAAATAAGACATAAATTTATATATAGAATATCTTTATATTCTAATTATTTTTATTAAATCATAAAAACATTTTAAATAATAGTTTTATTTAAAAAAATAATATTTTAAATATTACTTAATTTTTTATTTAAGATAAGATAATTATTTTAATAATTATCTTATCCATGCTATATTTAAATTTTTGATAAAAAATTATTTATACGATGAATAAATTGATTTGGATCTTCTAAAGTACCTTTTTCTGCTAAAATAGCTTCATCTAACAATAAATATATAAATTCTGAAAAATAATCTTTATCTTTAATTGTTAAAATTTTTTTAATTAAAATATGATTAGGATTTAATTCAAAATTATATTTTATTTCTGGAGTTTCTTGTCCTGCAGCTGCAAATAATTTTGCCATTTGTGTACTCATTTCATTTGAATCAGTAGTTACAATAGCAGGAGTCTTAATTAATTTATTTGTTAATTTTACTTTTTTAATTTTATTTCCTAATAAATCTTGTATTTTTTTTAAAAAAGGTTGAAATTCTTTTTTTATTTTGTCTTCTATAATATTATCTTTATTTTTAATAAATTCATCTAATGAATCATCTTGTTTACTAATAGATTGAAATGTTTTACCCTCAAATTCATTAATATAACTCATCATCCATTCATCAATATGATCTACTAATAACAATACTTCTATTCCTTTTTTATTAAAAAATTCTAAATGAGGACTATTTTTTGCAGATAAATAATTATCTGATGTTAAAAAATATATTTTTTTTTGTCCTTTTATCATTCTTTTAACATATTCATTTAAAGAAATATTTTGTTCAGCATCATTATTAAAAGTTGAAGTAAAACGTAATAATTTTATAATTAAATTTTTATTTTTTATATCTTCTGCAGGACCTTCTTTAAAAATCAAACCATATTTTTTCCAAAAATCATTATATTTTTTTGGTTGTTTAGTAAGAGACATTAACATATTAAGAACTTTTTTTGTTAATGTAATTTTCATATTATGAATAATACTATTCTTCTGTAAAATTTCTCGAGAAATATTTAAAGGTAAATCATTAGAATCAATTAAACCTCTTATAAATCTTAAATACTTAGGTAATAATTGTTCTGCATCTTCCATAATAAAAACTCGTTGTACATATAATTTTAATCCATTTTTATAATCTCTATTACGTATATCCCAAGGAATTGTAGAAGGAATGTATAATAAACTAATATATTCTTGTTTTCCTTCTACATGATTATGACTCCAAATAATTGGATCAGTTTGATCATATGTTAGTTGTTTATAAAATTCTTTATATTCATTTTCACTTATATTTGATTTATTTCGTAACCAAAGAGCCTGTGCCTTATTAACTTGTTCCCAAAAATATTTCTTTTCTTTTTCATTATATGTTTTTACTTCTATAGGAAGAGAAATGTGTTCTGAATATTTACTAATTATTGTTTTTATGCGCCATATATCTAAAAATTCTTTACATTTTTCTCGTATATGTAATATAATTTCAGTACCTCTTAATTCTTTATTAATGTTAGCTATTTCATAATTTCCTTCTCCTTTTGATTTCCAAAATACTCCCTGATCTATAGGATTTCCAGCAGCTCTAGTTTTAACTATAACTTTATCAGCTACTATAAAAGAAGAATAAAATCCTACACCAAATTGTCCTATTAAGTGTGAATTTATTTCTGTTTTATTATTTGAAGATAAATTTAAAGATTTAATAAAATCTTTAGTACCTGATTTAGCAATAGTACCTAAATTTTCAATGACTTCTTTACGAGTCATTCCAATACCATTATCACTAATGGTAATTAATTTTTTTTCTTTATCAATAGAAATTTGTATTTTAAAATTTGAATTATTTTCATATAAATCTGGTTTAGATAAAGCTTGAAATTTTAATTTATCAACTGCATCAGAAGCATTAGAAATTAATTCTCGTAAGAAAATTTCTTTATTTGAATAAAGAGAATGAATCATTAAATGTAATAATTGTTTTACTTCAGATTGAAAACTAAGTGTTTCTTTTTTTTTCATATTAGTTTTACTCTTTTCTATAAAAACATATACAAATATATATATTTAAATTTTATAAAATACAATAATAAACAGATAGTTTTATATATTAAAATAATAACTATTTAAATATTTTTAAATTTCATTTATATTTTTTAGATATATGATTATTTCTAGTATAATCATTTCAAATCCTACTTTAGGGTTTGGAGATAAATATAAATTTTTTTTACCTTTACTTAAAATATTATATAAATTTTTTAGTTCTATTTCAGAAAATTTATCTAATATATTTTTATAAAAAAAAATTTCATTTTTTTGAAAATTAGAATCTTTTAGCAAATTATTTAAATTCTTATTTAAAATTTTTATTTTTAAAATATGATGTAGTAATATCATTATCTCTGTTATAATAGTTAACCAATTAACATTAAATTTAGAAATTTGATAAATTAAATTAAAAATTATATTATATTTTTGTGTTTTAAAATTTTCTATTAATAAAAATAAATATTTTTTTTTTATTAATCCGAGCATTAAATAAACATTATATGTTGTTAATTCTCCCATAGATATTAATTGATCTGTTAAATTTAGAGCATCACGCATACTACCATCTGATGTTTCAGATAAAATTTTTAATGCTTCTTCATCATATTTAAAATTTTCTTTATTTAAAATATACTTAAGTTGATTAAAAATAATGTTTTTATCTATTAATTTTAAATGAAATTGAATACATCTTGATAATATTGTAGATGGTATTTTTTGTAATTCTGTAGTGGCAAATATAAATTTTATATATTCTGGAGGTTCTTCTATTATTTTTAATAAAGCATTAAAACTATGTTTAGATAACATATGAAATTCATCAAAAATATATATTTTATATTTTCCTTTTACAGGAGGATAATATATTATTTCTAAAATTTCTCTAATATCTTCTACCTTTGTTTTAGATGCAGAATCTAATTCAATTAAATCTAAAAAAGAATTTTTTTTTATGGATATACAATTTTCGCAATATCCACATGGATTATTTGTTACACCTTGTAAACAACTTAAACCCATAGCAAAAATTCTTGCAATTGTTGTTTTACCTATCCCTCTACTACCAGATAATATCCAAGCAGGATGAATTTTTTTAATAGATAAACTATATTTAATAGCTTGTATTACATGATTTTGACCTATTACATTATTAAATGAATAAGGACGCCATTTGGATGCTAAAATATGAGAATTCATGTTATTATTTTTTTAAATAAGATAGAAAAACATGACTATTTATTTACACATATTATATTTATTACAGCTGCTTCTTTCCAGACCTGACTGGATTTATAAAATAATATTGCTTTCAATAATCATGTTTATACAGATTATACTTAATTTCATAAGTCAAGTCAATATTTAATTATTTACTATATAAATTTTTTTTTCAACTAAAATTTTTTCATGAAATTTAAATACGATATTATATTCTCCAAGATATTTAATTCCTTTTTTAGGTAATTTAATTTCTTTTTTTAAAAGATCGAATCTAATTTTTTTAAATTCTTTTATAATATCATTTTTATTTATTGAACCAAATAATTTACCATTTTTACTAGCTTTTGCCATAATTACTATTTTATTTTTTATTAAATTAAAATTTTTTAATTTTAATTTTGCTTTATTTAAAATATCTAACAATTTAGATTTTTTTTCTAAAATTTTTTGTTTTAAAATTAAAATATTATTTTTATTAGCAATTATTGCTTTATTTTTTGGTATTAAAAAATTACGTGCATATCCAGATTTAACATCTATAATTTGAGATTTCTCTCCTATATTAAGTATCTTATCTAATAAAATTACTTTCATTATGTTTACTCTTTATAAAAAATTTTTAATTTTAAAAAATATATAAATTATTTATGATGATCAGTATAGGATATTAAAGATAAATATCTTGCTAATTTTATAGCTTTAGTTAATTGACGTTGATATTTTGCTTTAGTACCTGTAATTCTACTAGGTACAATTTTACCACTTTCAGTAATAAAATTTTTTAAAATATGTATATCTTTATAATCAATTTCTTTAATACCTTCTACAGTAAAACGACAAAACTTACGACGACGAAAGTAACGTATCATAAAAATACTCCAAATAATTATAAAATAATTTTTTTTAAAAAACTATATTGTTTTGATTATATCACTACGTTTTTCTTGATATTCAGATTTAGATTTTAAAATAAAAGATGTAGTTTTTCTTTCTGTTTTGGTTTTAATAATAAGATATCTTATAATATGTTCATTAATTCTTAAATTATTTTCAATTTTTTTTATTAAATCTGTTTTGTTTAAAACAATATTCATTAATATATAATGTGCTTTATGTAATTTAAATATAGGATATGCTAATTGTCTTCTACCCCAATCTTCAAACCTTGAAATATAACCATTATTTTTGTAAACTAATTTTTTATAATATTCTATAATATTATTTACTTGATCACTTTGATTTGGATTAATAATAAAAACTATTTCATAGTAATTCACTTTTATATATTCCTTATGGTTAAAATTTTTAATTTTAATTAAAAACAAGGATATTTTTTCATATTAACATAATATAATATTTTTAAAAATTTATATTTATAAATAATTTAATATATTATGAAAGATAAAAATATCATATGGCATAATTTTTTTCAAAAAGAAACAAAAAAAAAATATTTTATAAGACTAATAGAAAAAATTTATATAGATATTAAAAATAATAATAAAATCATTTATCCTAAAAAAAAATATATTTTTAATATTTTTAAAAAAATAAATTTTAATAATTTAAAAGTAGTTATTATTGGTCAAGATCCATATTATGGTGTAAATCAAGCTAATGGTTTTGCTTTTTCGGTTATGCCAAAAATTAAAATACCTCCTACATTAAAAAATATTTATAAAGCAATAAAATACGATATACCTAGTTTTATTATACCTAATCATGGATATTTAATAAATTGGGTAAATGAAGGAGTAATGTTATTAAATTCTATATTAACAGTTGAAAAAGGAAAACCACAATCTCATGCTAATATAGGCTGGGAAATTTTTACAAATAATGTTATTAAAATAATTAATTTTTACTATAAAAATATTGTTTTTTTATTATGGGGTACATATGCAAAAAAAAAACATATTTTAATTACATCAGATCATTTAATATTAACCACATCACATCCTTCACCATTATCTTTTCATAGAGGATTTAATTTTTGTAAACATTTTTCTAAAACAAATAAATATTTAATTTTACATAAAAAAAAACCTATTAATTGGAATATTAGTTTGATTTAATTATTTATATAAAATAATTATCCAAATTTTTAAATTAAATATTATGTAATAATAAATTTTAAAATCAATATTTTATATATAGTATATATAAAATATATTTAAATTAATATATAGGATACAATAAATGAAAACTGTAGGATTTATTGGTTGGAGAGGAATGGTTGGTTCTGTTCTTATAAAAAGGATGATTAAAAAAAAAGATTTTGATAACATCAATGCTATTTTTTTTTCTACTTCACAATATGGTGAAACTATAAATCATTTTAGTATAAAAAATAAATTTTTAACATTAGAAAATGCTTATGATTTTAAAAAATTATATGAATTAGATATCATTTTAACATGTCAAGGTAGTGAATATACAAATAAGGTATATTTTAAATTACGTCAAATGGGTTGGAAAGGATATTGGATCGATGCTGCTTCTAATTTAAGAACTTTAAAAGAATCTTTAATTGTCTTAGATCCTATTAATTTGAAAGATATAAAACAAAAATTAAATTTAGGTATTAAAACTTTTGTTGGTTGTAATTGTACTGTTAGTTTAATGTTAATGGCTATAGGTAGCCTTTTTAAAAATAATTTAATTGATTGGATTTTTATTTCTACTTATCAAGCTGCATCTGGTGCAGGTTCTAAATTTATGAAAGAATTAATTTTACAAATGGGATATATATCCCAAAATATTTCTTCTTTTATTAATAATTCTTCAATAAATATTATTGATATAGAAAGACAAATCTCAAAGTATATGAATGATCCTTATTTTCCTAAAAAAAATTTTCATGTCCCTTTAATTAATAGTTTAATTCCATGGATAGATAAAAAAATAAAAAATACTAACCAAACAAAAGAAGAATGGAAAGGACAATTTGAAACTAATAAAATTTTAAATACTAAGAAAATTATCCCAATAGATGGTACTTGTGTAAGAATACCTACTCTACGTTCACATAGTCAATCTTTTACAATAAAACTAAATAAAAATTTATCTGTAAATAATGTAAATAATATTATTTTAAATAGTAATAAATGGGTTAAAATAATACCTAATAATTTTGATGATACTATTAATTATCTTACACCATCTTCTGTTAGTGGTAAATTAAATATTCATGTAGGAAGAATAAAAAAATTAAATATAGATAAAAATTGCTTTTCTATTTTTTCAGTAGGAGACCAATTATTATGGGGAGCATCAGAACCATTAAGAAGAATGTTAAAATTATTAATATAACTTTCTAAAAAAATAAAATTTAACTTGTATTTTTTTATTAAAAGTAATATTTTATATAAAATAAGATAATTAATTTATCTTATTTTATAAGTAAAACTTTAGTATGTTTAAAATTATTAATATTTATTATTAAAAAATTTTGGAGAAAAAATGAAATTTTTTACTAAAAAAAAATCAATATTAATTATATTCATGTTATTTATTGGTTTAAATATATCCAGTGCCTATGCATTTACATTAGAAAATGTATCATGGTGGCAAAATAAAACTACAAGTATTACAAAAAAAAAAATAAAAAATCAAAAAAAAAAACAAAACATAAAAAATCAAAAACAAGAAGAACTTTTTAAAAATGATGATGATAAAATTTCCTATTCATTAGGAATAACAATAGGAAAATATTTAACACGTACATTTCAAATTCAAAAAACATTAAAGATGGTATTAGATAAGAAATTAATACTTCAAGGTGTATCAGATGCATTAGAGAAAAAACATAAACTTTCTAATGATGAAATTGATAGAGTACTACAATTATATGATTCTAATATAAAAAATTTTAGTGCTGATAAAATACAACAAGAAGTTATAAATAATGATAATTTAGGTAAAAAATATATTAAAAAAATTTTAAAAGAAAAAGGATTTAAAAAAACTAATAGTGGATTAGTATATAAAATACATAAATTAGGTTATGGTAAAAAAATTACTAATAATAATCAGATTGTTGTTATTAAATATACAGGAAAATTGATTGATGGTACTGAATTTGATAGTACAGAAAAAAATAAACCTTTATTTATATCTTTAAAACAAGTCATAGATGGTTGGAAAGAAGGTCTAAAATATATAAGACAAGGTGGAAAAATAACATTAATTATTCCTCCAAAATTAGCTTATGGTTCAGAAATTATTTCTGGTATACCATCTAATTCAACTTTAAAATTTGAAATTGAACTTTTAGATGTAAAAAATTCTATCTAATAATTAATTTTTATATTTTCATTAATTTTAATTAATTAAAAATATTTTTAATATGTATATAAGTTTAAAATATAATTAAAATATTTTAAATTTTCAGGTCACAAAATATGATTTTTGTAATATTTATAACAACAGCTCCGTACAACAAACAGAATTCCTATTCTGCTTATTTATTTACTAAAGCAGTAATAAAAAAAAAACAAGTAATAAAAGATATATTTTTTTATAGTGATGGAGTTTTTAATTCGAATAAAAATATCATTTTTAATGAAGATGAATTTAATTTAATTAGTCATTGGAAAAAATTAAATATACAGTATAATATTAATTTATATATATGTACTACCTCTTTAAAAAGAAGAGGTCTAATAATAGACAATGATTATAATAAAGAAAATTTATTAAGTTATCAAAAAAAATATGATATTATTGATAATACATTTAAAATAACAACTTTAAGTACATTTACAAAATCTGTATTAACTTGTGATCGTTTAGTTCAATTTTAATGAATAAAATAGCATTTATATTTTCAAAATCTCCATATGGAAATATTATTAATAAAGAAGGAATAGATATAATTCTTTCTATATCCTCATTTACTGAGGATATAGCTTTATTTTTTATAGGAGATGGTATTTTACAAATATATAGTAAACAAAATACGAAAAATTTTTTATTAAACAATTATAATATTAGTTTAAATATTTTAAAATTTTGTAATATTAATAATTATTATATTTGTTCAGAATCTCTTAAAACCTTAGGTATAGAAAAAAATAACAAAAAAAATAATTGGATGTTACCAATTAAAATTATTCATCCTTTAATATGGAAAAAAAAAATTAATAATTATGATATAATTATTAATTTTAATTAAATAAATATATTTTATATGTTATATACCCTATTTAGTTCTCCAACATCTTGTAATTTTTCTTTATTATTAAATAGTTTACATAAACATGATGAATTACTTTTAATTCAGGATGGAGTATTGGCTGGATTAAAAAATAGCTTATATATGCAAAAAATTATTAAAATTAAGAAAAAAATGAAAATCTTAATTTTTGCTATAAATAATGATATATTAGCTAGAGGTTTAAATTTAAATATTTCTAATATAATAATAAGAATAAATTATACAAAATTTGTTGATTTAACAATAAAACACAAAAAACAAATATTATGGTAATTATTTTTTATTAATAAAACATATTATTTTAGGTTAAAAAAATGGTAACAATAAATCAATTAGTCCGTAAAAATAGATCTCGTAAAATTATTAAAACTAATGTACCGGCTTTAAATTCTTGCCCACAAAAAAGAGGAGTATGTACAAAAGTTTATACAACAACTCCTAAAAAACCTAATTCTGCTTTAAGAAAAGTATGTAGAGTTAGACTAACAAATGGTTTTGAAGTTACTTCTTATATATCTGGAGAAGGACATAATTTACAAGAACATTCTGTTATTTTAATTAGAGGAGGAAGAGTTAAAGATTTACCTGGAGTAAGATATCATACAATTAGAGGTACGTTAGATTGTACCGGAGTAAAAAATCGTAAAAAAGGAAGATCAAGATATGGAGTTAAAAAACCTAAGTAAATTTTTATAAATTAATTTAATTAAAATAATGGAGTAATTTTTATGCCTCGTAGACGTATAGTAAGTCAACGAAAAATATCACCAGATCCTCAATTTGAATCAGATTTATTAGCAAAATTTATTAATATTATTATGATAAATGGTAAAAAATCTATTGCAGAATTTATTGTTTATTCTTCTTTAAAAGAACTTACAAAAAAAACAGGTAGAAAAGAAATAGACATTTTTTTAAATGCATTAGAAAATATCAAACCTGTAGTAGAAGTAAAATCAAGAAGAGTAGGAGGATCAACATATCAAGTTCCAGTAGAAATAAGACCTTCTAGAAGAAATACTTTAGCTATACGTTGGTTAGTAAATTCTGCAAGAAAAAGACAAGAAAAATCTATGATTTTAAAACTAACTAATGAAATATCAGACGCTTTAGAAAATAAAGGAAATGCAGTTAAAAAACGAGAAGAAATACATAAAATGGCAGAAGCTAATAAAGCTTTTGCACATTATCGTTGGTAAAATAATAATCAAAATTTAAATAATTTTAATTAAAATAAAAATGAATCAATTAATTAATAATATATGTTGTGACTAAATCAATATTTATTTTTTCTTTAAAAAATATTTAAAATATCATCATAAAATTTTTATATAATAAGGATAGAGGAATAATATGAATCGTATAACTCATATAAAACGATATCGTAATATTGGTATTAGCGCACATATTGATGCTGGGAAAACTACTACTACTGAAAGAATTTTATTTTATACAGGAGTAAATCATAAAATAGGAGAAGTACATGATGGTGCTGCTACAATGGACTGGATGGAACAAGAACAAGAAAGAGGTATTACTATTACTTCTGCAGCAACTACAGCTTTTTGGTCAGGTATGTTTAATCAATATAAATCACATAGAATAAATATTATTGATACTCCTGGACATGTAGATTTTACAATTGAAGTAGAACGTTCTATGAGAGTATTAGACGGAGTAGTAATGATTTATTGTGCTGTAGGTGGAGTACAACCTCAATCAGAAACAGTATGGAGACAAGCTAATAAATATAAAGTTCCTAGAATTGCTTTTATAAATAAAATGGATAGAATGGGAGCAAATTTTATAAAGGTTATTAAACAAATTAAAAATAATTTATTAACAGAAGCAATACCATTACAATTACCTATAGGATCAGAAGATCAATTTACAGGTATAATTGATTTAATACAAATGAAAGCATTAAATTGGAGTGAAAAAAACCAAGGAATAAATTGTAATTATGTTAATATACCTAAAGACATGGAAAAAGAAGTTAAAAAATGGAATCAAAAATTAATAGAAACAGCAGTAGAATCTAATGAAATTTTATTAGAAAAATATTTAAATGGTGAAAAAATTTCTGTACAAGAGATAAAATCTGCTTTAAGAAAAAGAGTATTAAATAATGAAATTACTTTAATTACATGTGGATCTGCTTTTAAAAACAAGGGTGTTCAAGCATTATTAGATGCAATTATTGATTATTTACCTTCTCCACAAGATATTCCTCCAATTCAAGGTATCTCTATTAATAATAAAAACATATTAACACGTAATACTAATGATAATGAATTATTTTCTGCATTAGCTTTTAAAATAGCTAATGATCCCTTTGTAGGTAACTTAACTTTTTTTAGAGTATATTCTGGAACTGTTAGTAGTGGAGAAATTATATATAATCCTATTAAAAAACAAAAAGAACGTATTGGTAGAATTGTTCAAATGCATGCTAATAAAAGGGAAGAAATTAAAAAAGTTTATGCTGGAGATATAGCAGCTGCTATTGGATTAAAAAATGTTACAACAGGAGATACATTATGTGATATTAAAGAATGTATTATTCTGGAAACTATGGATTTTCCTGAACCTGTAATTTCAATTGCTATAGAACCTAAAACAAAAATAGATCAAGAAAAAATGGGTTTAGCTTTAAATCGTCTTGTTAGAGAAGATCCTTCTTTAAGAACTTGGACTGATGAAGAAACTAATCAAACTATCATAGCTGGTATGGGTGAATTACATCTAGAAATTATTGTAGATAGAATGAAAAGAGAATTTAATATCTCAGCTAAAATTGGTAAACCTCAAGTTTCTTATCGAGAAACTATACAAAATAGTGTACATAATATAGAGGGTAAATATATAAAACAAACCGGAGGAAGAGGACAGTATGGTCATGTTGTTATAGATATTTCCCCCCTTAAAACACCAAAAAATAATACAGGTTATTTATTTACTAATGACATAAAAGGTGGTGTAATACCTAATGAATATATATCAGCTATAGATAAAAGTATTCAAGAACAATTAAAATCAGGTCCTATGGCAAATTATCCAGTAGTAAATATTTCAGTAAGACTTCATTATGGATCTTATCATGATGTTGATTCTTCTGAATTAGCTTTTAAATTAGCAGCAGCTATTGCATTTAAGAATGCTTTTAAAAAAGCTAATCCTATTTTACTTGAACCTATAATGAAAGTAGAAGTTGAAACACCTGAAGAATATATGGGCGATGTAATTGGTGATTTAAATCGTAGAAGAGGTATTATAGAAGGAATGAATAATATTCCTACAGGTAAAATTATAAATGCTTGTGTTCCATTATCAGAAATGTTTGGTTATGCAACTGATTTACGTTCTTATAGTCAAGGAAGAGCATCTTATACTATGGAATTTTTAAAATATACTGAAGCACCTATAAGTATTACAAGAAAAATTATAGAATCTAGATCTAAATTATAAAACTTAATTAATAGTAATATTTATTTTGAAATTTCTTACTAGAAGGATGATTATATCATGTCTAAAAAAAAATTTGAACGTTCTAAACCTCATATTAATGTAGGTACTATAGGACATGTTGACCATGGAAAAACAACTTTAACAGCAGCTATAACAACTGTTTTATCAAAAAAATATGGTGGTTCTGCAAAAGCATTTGATCAAATTGATAATGCACCCGAAGAAAAAGCAAGAGGTATAACTATAAATACTTCACATGTTGAATATGATACAAAATATCGTCATTATGCACATGTTGATTGTCCAGGACACGCGGATTATGTAAAAAATATGATTACAGGTGCTGCACAAATGGATGGAGCAATATTAGTTGTTGCAGCAACAGATGGTCCTATGCCCCAAACAAGAGAACATATTTTATTAGCTAGACAAGTAGGAGTACCTTATATTATAGTATTTCTTAATAAGTGTGATTTAGTTGATGATGAAGAATTATTAGAACTAGTAGAAATGGAAGTACGTGATTTATTAACACAATATAATTTTCCTGGAGATAAAACTCCTATTATTCAAGGATCTGCTTTAAAAGCATTAGAAGGTGATAAAATATGGGAACAAAAAATTATCGAATTAGCAAATTCATTAGATACTTATATACCTAATCCTATTAGAGAAATTGATAAACCTTTTTTATTACCAATAGAAGATGTTTTTTCTATTTCTGGTAGAGGTACTGTAGTAACTGGAAGAGTAGAAAGAGGTATTATAAAAGTTGGTGAAGAAGTAGAAATTATAGGTATTAGAAATACTATTAAATCTATTTGTACTGGTGTAGAAATGTTTC
This sequence comes from Enterobacteriaceae endosymbiont of Donacia provostii, assembly GCF_012570145.1. Lineage (GTDB taxonomy): Bacteria > Pseudomonadota > Gammaproteobacteria > Enterobacterales > Enterobacteriaceae. Next base: position 326,264 of record NZ_CP046206.1, on the reverse strand, counting down.
GTAAATTATTAGATGAAGGACGTGCTGGTGAAAATGTTGGAATTTTACTTAGAGGCATTAAAAGAGAAGATATAGAAAGAGGTCAAGTTTTAGCAAAACCAGGTTCGATCACTCCCCATACAAAATTTGAAGCAGAAGTTTATATTTTATCAAAAGATGAAGGTGGAAGACATACAGCCTTTTTTAAGGGATATCGTCCACAATTCTATTTTAGAACTACAGATGTAACAGGAACTATAGAATTACCATCTGATGTTGAAATGGTTATGCCTGGAGATAATATTAATATGGTTGTAACATTAATTCATCCTATAGCTATGTCAAACGGTTTACGTTTTGCTATTCGTGAAGGTGGACGTACTGTAGGGGCAGGTGTAGTTACAAAAGTATTAAAATAAATATTTTATAAAAGAAGATAAGGGATTATTATTATCCCTTTGATTCTTTTGTATGTTGTAATATATAAAATTATATAAATTATTAATAACATGCATTTATATATTTTATATAAATATTTTTTGGTTAATATATAATGAATATTATAAAATTTAAAAAAAACATAAAAAATTTTATCAAATGTATTAATATTTTAATATTAATTATTACTATTATAGCTAGTAGTATTTTTTATCAAAATATGAGTTTGTTTGTTCGTTTAACTTTATTTTTCTTTATATTAACTTTAATTAGTTTTATTATTATATCTACAAATCAAGGAAAAATTTTATTTGCATTTATACATAATGCACGTATGGAAATATATAAAGTTATATGGCCTTCTTATAAAGATACGCTATATACAACTTATATTATAGTTATTATTACTATAATTGTATCTTTTCTTATCTATATACTAGATAATTTTTTAATTTATATAATATCTTATTTAACTGGAACGAGGTTATAAAATGAATAAATCTTCAACAAAAAAATGGTATGTTATTCAAGCTCGTTCTGGTTTTGAAAAACGTGTAGCTAAATCATTAAAAGAATATATCAAAATTCATAACATGAAAAATTTATTTGGAAAAATTTTAGTACCTACTGAAGCTATAGTTGAAATACGCGGAGGACAAAAATATAGAAGTGATCGTAAATTTTTCCCCGGATATATATTAGTACATATGATAATGAAAGAATTAAGTTGGTATTTAGTACGTAGTGTACCTAAAGTTTTAGGTTTTATTGGAGGAACATCTGATAATCCTTCTCCTATAAGTGATAAAGAAGTAAATATTATTATTAAACGTTTACAAAAAATTGGTGATAAACCTAGACCAAAAACAATATTTGAACCAGGAGAAATGATTAGAGTAAAAGATGGTCCTTTTTCGGATTTTAATGGAATAGTAGAAGAAGTAGATTATGAAAAAAATAGATTAAAAGTTTCAGTATCAATTTTTGGTAGATCAACTCCTGTTGATCTAGATTTTAGACAAGTAGAAAAAGGATAGTTTTTTACAATCATATATATATAAAATATAATATATATATAAATAATAATAAATAGAGATTCTATATTATGAAAAAAATTAAAACTTATGTTAAATTACAAGTTCCAGCAGGTAGTGCAAATCCTAGTCCTCCTATTGGACCTGCATTAGGACAACATGGTATAAATATTATGAATTTTTGTAAGGATTTTAATTTAAAAACTAGTAATTTAGAAAAAGGAATACCTATACCTGTAGTTATTACGATTTATGTTGACAAAACTTTTACATTTATAACTAAAACTCCTCCAGTGTCTGCATTAATAAAAAAGATATTAAATATTAAAAAAGGGGCTAATAAACCTAAAACAGATAAAGTAGGAGAAATTACAAATGATCAAATTCGTAAAATTGCAGAAATTAAATATATTGATATGAATGGAACTAATATTAGATCTATGATGTCTTCTATAAAAGGTACTGCTATATCAATGGGTTTAATAATTAAGGATTAAAATATTATGAGAAAACTAACTAAAAGAATGAAATTAATATATGAAAATATAGATTTTAGAAAACAATTTTCTATTTTAGAAGCCATTAATCAATTAAAAATTTTAAGTAAAGTTAAATTTATTGAAAGTATTGATATTGCAATTATTTTAGGTATTAATCCTAAAAAAACTGAACAAAATATTAGAGGTAATGTATTTTTACCTCATGGTAATGGAAAAAATATTAAAATAGCTGTTTTTGCAGATGGAAAAGAAGCGATACAAGCAAAAAAATTAGGGATAGAATTAGTTGGAATGCAAGATTTATTAACTAAAATTACTAATGGTGAAAAAAATTTCGATATAGTTATTTCTACTCCAAAAGCTATGGATTTAGTTACTAAGTTAGGACCTATTTTAGGACCTAAAGGACTAATGCCTAATCCTAAATTAGGTACTATAACAAATGAAATAGATAAAGCAATTAAAAATATTCGTTCTGGACAAATTAATTTTCGTAATGATAAAAATGGTATTATACATACTATGATCGGTAAAATTAATTTTGAAAACAATAAAATTAAAGAAAATTTAATAATTTTTTTAAAAAATTTAAAAAAATATAAACCAATACAATTAAAAAATAATTTTATACAAAAAATATATATATCATCTACTATGGGTATAGCTTTAAATATTACTAAAGAATGTCTTAATTTATTAAATTAAAATTTTTCTTTACAAAAAAAAATAAATATATTATAGTCATCATTTTTAATGAAAAATTAATTATTTGAATCATTTTATATTATAAATTATGATAATCATCATTTTATAAAATATTAGGAGTGCAATAATCTTATAATGTCTTTAAATTTAAAAAAAAAAAAAATGATTGTTGCAAAAATAAGTAAAATAAATAAACGTGCATTATCAGCTGTTATTGCTAGTTTTTGTGGTGTTAATAATAATAATTTAAATATATTAAGAAAAAAATGTAAAAATCAGAATGTTATAATAAGTATTATTAGAAATAAATTATTAAAATTAATTATTAAAGGTAGTAATTTTGAATGTTTAGGACCTTTAATACATGGTCCAATATTAATTGCCTATTCATTTGAACATCCTGGAACTGCAGCACGTTTACTAAAAAAATTTAGTATATTAGATGAAAATTTAATAATTAAAGCAGCCTCATTTAATAATCAAATAATTTCTAGTGAAAATATCAATGATTTAGCAGAATTACCTACATATAAAGAAGCTATTATACGTTTTTTATTAATTATCAAAGATATTTCTATAGGAAAATTTTATAGAGTTTTAATTGCAATTAAAAATATAAAATAAATTTATTTTATAAATATAATTTTTAATATTTTAGGAATATAATATGGCAGTAACTAAAGAACAAATAATAGAAGCTATAGAATCAATGTCCATTATAGATATAATGGATTTAATTAATTCTATAGAAAAAAAATTTGGTGTTTCTAGTATAATAACAAATTCACAAAATAATAATAAACAACAAGATAAAAAAGAAGAAAAAACTGAATTTAATATATATCTTAAAAGTATAGGAAATAACAAAATTTCTGTTATAAAAACTGTTAGAAGTATTATGAATTTAGGATTAAAAGAAGCTAAAGATTTAGTAGAATCAGCTCCTATAATCTTAAAAGAATCTATTTCGAAACAAGAAGCATTAGATTTAGAATCTAAATTAAAAACATCAGGAGCTGAAATAGAAATTAAATAATTTTATAAAAAATTTCAGTAAAAAACTTATTTATAAAATTAACTTTTAATTCAACTAAATTTTTTAATTTATCAGATAACTGAGGAACCATATGGTTTATTCTCAAACTGAAAAAAAACGTATTCGTAAAAATTTTGGAAAAAGACCTCAAGTTTTAAATATTCCATATTTACTTTCTATCCAGATAGATTCATTTAAAAAATTTATAACACAAGATCCTACAGGACAATATGGTTTAGAAGCTGCATTTAAAAGTATTTTCCCTATTTCTAGTTATAGTGGACATGCTAAATTAGAATATGTGAGTTTTCGTTTAGGAAAATCATTATTTACTATGAAAGAATGTCATATTAGAGGTATGACATATGCAGTTCCTATTAAAGTAAAATTACAACTAATTATTTATGATAAAGAAAATCCTGAATTACCTATTAAAAATATAAAAGAACAAGAAGTATATATGGGAGAAATACCATTAATGACAAAAAATGGTACTTTTATAGTTAATGGAATAGAACGTGTAGTAGTATCACAATTACATAGAAGTCCTGGAGTGTTTTTTGATAGTGATAAAGGAAAAACACATTCTTCAGGTAAAATATTATATAATGCTCGTATTATTCCTTATAGAGGTTCTTGGTTAGATTTTGAATTTGATTCTAAAGATAATATTTTTGTACGTATAGATAGAAGAAGAAAATTACCAGTTACAATTATTTTACGAGCTTTAAATTATGATGTAGAAGAAATATTAAACATTTTTTTTGAAAAAAATATTTATAAAATAAAAAATAAAAATATCACATTAAAATTAATACCAGATAGATTAAGAGGGGAAACAGCATTTTTTGATATTAAAAAAAACGATATTACTTATATTGAAAAAGGTAAACGAATTACTCTATATCATATTAATCGTTTAAAAAAGGATAATATCAAATATATTAATATTCCTATAGAATATATGGTAGGACAAATAGTTATTAAAGACTATATAGATAAAACAACTGGTGAAGTAATTATTTCTGCAAATCATCCCTTAACTATAGATATAATTAATAAAATTTTTCTTAATCAAAATATTATTGAAACAATTTTTACAAATGATTTAGATCATGGTTCTTATATTTCTGAAACATTAAAAATAGATAATACAACTAACCGTTTAGATGCTTTAGTAGAAATTTATAGAATGATGCGTCCTGGAGAACCTCCAACTAAAGAAGCTGCAGAACTTTTATTTAAAAAATTATTTTTTTTTGAAGATCGTTATGATTTATCTCCTGTTGGAAGAATGAAATTTAATCGTTCATTATCAAGAAATAATATTTGTGGACCTGGAATTTTAAGTAAAGAAGATATTGTAGATGTTATTCAAAAATTAATTACTATTCGTAATGGTAATGGTAGTATTGATGATATTGATCATTTAGGTAATAGAAGAATTCGTTCTATTGGTGAAATGGCAGAAAATCAATTTCGTATAGGTTTAATTCGTGTTGAAAGAGCTGTTAAAGAAAGATTATCTTTAGGAGATTTAGAAACTTTAATGCCTCAGGATATGATAAATGCTAAACCTATTTCTGCTGCTTTAAAAGAATTTTTTTGTTCTAGTCAACTTTCACAATTTATGGATCAAAATAATCCATTATCAGAAATTACACATAAAAGACGTATTTCTGCATTAGGTCCAGGAGGATTAACAAGAGAAAGGGCAGGATTTGAAGTACGTGATGTTCATCCTACTCATTATGGTAGGGTATGTCCTATAGAAACACCAGAAGGACCTAATATTGGCTTAATTAATTCATTATCAGTTTATGCTAGAACAAATGAATATGGATTTTTAGAAACTCCTTATCGATTAGTTAAAAATGGATTTGTTACTAATAAAATTAATTATTTATCCTCTATTGAGGAGGGTAATTTTATTATTGCTCAAGCTAATACTAATATTGATAAAAATGGATATATTATTGATGATTTTATTACATGTCGTTATAAAGGAGAAGCAAGTTTCTTTAAAAAAGAACAAATCCATTATATGGATGTTTCTACACAACAAATTGTTTCTGTAGGTGCTTCTTTAATACCATTTTTAGAGCATGATGATGCTAATAGAGCATTAATGGGTGCTAATATGCAAAGACAAGCAGTACCTACATTAAAAACTGAAAAACCATTAGTAGGAACTGGTATGGAAAAAATTGTAGCTATAGATTCTGGTGTTACAATTATTGCAAAACATTCTGGTATTGTAGAATATGTAGATTCTAAACGTATTATTATTAAAAGAAATAATGTTATCAATAACATTGATATTTATCATTTAGAAAAATACGTAAGATCAAATCAAAATACATGTATAAATCAAACACCATGTGTTGATTTAGGTGAATATATACAAAAAAATGATATATTAGCTGATGGTCCTGCTACAGATTTAGGAGAATTAGCATTAGGACAAAATATGCGGGTAGCATTTATGCCATGGAATGGATATAATTTTGAAGATTCTATTTTATTATCTGAAAAAGTTGTACAAAAAGACAAATTTACTACTATACATATACAGGAATTGTCTTGTATATCTCGTGATACAAAGTTAGGATCTGAAGAAATTACTTCTGATATACCAAATGTAAGTGAATCATCTTTATCTAAATTAGATGAGTGTGGAATAGTATATATTGGTGCCGAAGTAAAAAATGGTGATATTCTTGTAGGGAAAGTAACACCTAAAAGTGAAACTCAATTATCACCTGAAGAAAAATTATTACGTGCAATTTTTGGTGAAAAAGCTTCTGATGTAAAAGATACTTCTTTACGAGTTCCTAATGGAATGTATGGAACTGTTATAGATGTACAAATTTTTACAAGAGATGGGGTAAAAAAAGATAAGAGAACTTTAGAAATAGAAGAAATGCAATTTATGCAAATTAAGGAAGATTTATTAACAGAACAAAAAATTTTTGAGACAAATATACTTTTAAATATAAAAGATTTTTTATTAAAAGAAAAAATTATTACTACTAATTTTAATAGTATGGATATAGATTTGATAACTTCTCTACATATAAAAGATAAAAAAAAACAAAAAAAATTAAATGATTTTATTAAAAAATATAAAGAAATCAAAATAAAATTTAAAAAAAAAATAAATTTAGAAAAAATTAAGATTACACAAGGTAATGATTTAGCTCCTGGTATTTTAAAAATTATTAAGGTAAATTTAGCTGTTAAAAGACAAGTACAACCAGGGGATAAAATGGCTGGTAGACATGGTAATAAGGGTGTTATATCTAAAATTTGTCCTGTTGAAGATATGCCATATGACCAAAATGGTATTCCTGTTGATATTGTATTAAATCCTTTAGGTGTCCCTTCTAGAATGAATATAGGGCAAATTTTAGAAACTCATTTAGGTATGGCTGCTAAAGGAATAGGAGATCAAATTAGTATTTTATTAAAAAAAAAAAAAAACATAGAAAAAATACGTATATTTTTAGATAAAGCCTATAATAATATAGGTGATAATATATGTCAAAATATAAATTTAAATCATTTTACCGATAAAGAAATTCTTTTGTTAGCAAACAATTTAAAAAAAGGTATGCCTATTGCTACACCAGTTTTTGATGGAGCTAACGAAAAAGAAATTAAAGAATTATTAAAATTATCGAATTTACCAATTTCTGGACAAATAAAATTGTATGATGGACGTACAGGAGAAGCTTTTGAAAGACCAGTTACAGTTGGATATATGTATATGTTAAAATTAAATCATTTAGTAGATGATAAAATGCATGCTAGATCTACTGGTTCATATAGTCTTGTTACACAACAACCATTAGGTGGAAAAGCACAATTTGGAGGACAACGATTTGGTGAAATGGAAGTTTGGGCTTTAGAAGCATATGGAGCAGCATATACATTACAAGAAATGCTAACAATAAAATCTGATGATGTGAATGGTAGAACAAAAATGTATAAAAATATAGTAGATGGTAATCATCAAATGCATGCTGGTATTCCGGAATCTTTTAATGTATTACTTAAAGAAATACGTTCATTAGGTTTAAATATTAATTTAGAAAATAAATAATTAAAATTTTATAAATAAAGTATAAAAAGATTACTAATCTAGTTAGTAATATAATTGAGGTAAGTAATTTGTGAAAGATTTATTTAATTTTTTAAAATCAAAAAATAAGATAGAAGAATTTGATTCAATAAAACTTTCTCTAGCTTCTTCTGATATGATAAAATCTTGGTCTTTTGGAGAAGTTAAAAAACCTGAAACAATTAATTATCGTACATTTAAACCGGAAAGAGATGGTTTATTTTGTGCTCGTATTTTTGGTCCTATTAAAGATTATGAATGTTTATGTGGAAAATATAAACGTTTAAAACATAGAGGTGTTGTTTGTGAAAAATGTGGGGTAGAAGTTACACAAACAAAAGTAAGAAGAGATAGAATGGGACATATAGAATTAGCTTCTCCTATTGCACATATATGGTTTTTAAAGTCATTACCTTCTAGAATTGGATTATTACTTAATATGACATTAAGAGATATAGAAAGAGTTTTATATTTTGAATCCTATGTTGTTATAAATGAAGGTATAACATCTTTAGAAAAGAAACAAATTTTATCTGAAGAACAATATATAAATTTATTAGAAGAATTTGGAAATGAATTTGAAGCTAAAATGGGGGCAGAAGCAATACAGTATTTATTAAAAAATATAGATTTAAAAAAAGAATGTAAATTATTACGTAATGAATTATATAATACTCATTCAGAAACTAAAAGAAAAAAAATAGCTAAAAGAATAAAATTATTAGAATCTTTTATATATTCTGGAAATAAACCAGAATGGATGGTTATGAATGTATTACCTGTATTACCTCCTGATTTAAGACCTTTAGTCCCTTTAGATGGAGGTAGATTTGCAACATCAGATTTAAATGATTTATATCGTAGAGTTATAAATCGTAATAATAGATTAAAACGTTTATTAGAATTATCAGCCCCTGATATTATAATAAAAAATGAAAAAAGAATGTTACAAGAAGCAGTTGATGCATTATTAGATAATGGAAGAAGAGGTAAGGCAATAATAGGATCTAATAAACGTCCGCTAAAATCTTTAGCAGATATGATTAAAGGTAAACAAGGAAGATTTAGACAAAATTTATTAGGTAAAAGAGTTGATTATTCTGGAAGATCAGTTATAACTGTTGGTCCTTATTTACATTTGCATCAATGTGGATTGCCTAAAAAAATGGCATTAGAATTATTTAAACCATTTATATATAGTAAATTAGAAATTAAAGGATTTGCAAATACTATTAAATCTGCAAAAAAAATGGTAGAAAAAGAAGAACCCATAGTATGGGATATTTTAGATGAAGTAATTAAGGAACATCCTATTTTATTAAATAGGGCTCCTACTTTACATAGATTAGGAATACAAGCATTTGAACCCCTTTTAGTTGAAGGTAAAGCTATACAGTTACATCCTTTAGTATGTGCTGCTTATAATGCAGATTTTGATGGAGATCAAATGGCAGTACATATTCCTCTTACATTAGAAGCACAATTAGAAGCACGTATTTTAATGATGTCTACTAATAATATTTTATCTCCAGCAAATGGAGAACCTATTATTGTGCCATCTCAGGATGTTGTATTAGGAATATATTATATGACTAAAGATAAAATCAATGCTTATGGAGAGGGAATGATATTAACTGGTCCTAAAGAAGCAGAATATGTATATAATATAGGACAAGCTGATTTACATGCTCGTATAAAAGTAAGAATTAAAGAATATAATAAAGATTTATTAACAAATAAATGGATTAAAAATAAAATTATTGTAAAAACTACTATTGGTAGAGCTATTTTTTGGAATCAAGTACCTAAAGGTATTCCTTTTAGTATGATAAATAAGACTTTAGGTAAAAAAGATATTTCCTATATATTAAATAAATGTTATAGAATTTTAGGACTTAAATCTACAGTTATTTTTGCAGATCAAATTATGTATACTGGTTTTTATTATGCAGCTAAATCCGGTGCTTCTGTAAGTATAGATGATATACTTATACCTCATAATAAAATTGAAATTATTAATGAAGCAGAATCTGAAGTAAATGAAATTCAAGAACAATTTCAATCTGGTTTAGTAACTGCAGGAGAAAGATATAATAAAGTTATTGATATTTGGGCTGCTGCTAATGAAAAAGTATCAAAAGCTATGATGAAAAACTTATCTATTGAAAAAGTAATTAATAAAAATGGTATTACAGTAGAACAAAGTTCTTTTAATAATATTTTTATGATGGCTGATTCTGGAGCTCGAGGTTCTGCTGCACAAATTAGACAATTAGCTGGTATGAGAGGTTTAATGGCTAAACCTGATGGTTCCATTATTGAAACTCCAATTATTGCTAATTTTAGAGAAGGATTAAATGTTTTACAATATTTTATTTCTACTCATGGAGCTAGAAAGGGATTAGCTGATACAGCATTAAAAACAGCAAATTCCGGATATTTAACAAGAAGATTAGTAGATGTAGCACAAGATCTAGTTATAACAGAAGATGATTGTTTAACTTTAAAAGGAATTAAAATTTCTTCTATTATTACAGGAAGAAATATAAAAGAATCTTTAAGAGAAAGAGTGTTAGGTAGAGTAACTGCAGAAAATATTTATAAAAAAGATAGTCATAATAAAATTATTCTTATTCCTAGAAATACATTATTAAATGAAAAATATTGTAATATATTAGAACAATATGCTATTGATAATATAAAAGTAAGATCTGTAGTAAGTTGTGAAACTCATTTTGGTGTATGTTCATATTGTTATGGGCGTGATTTAGCTAGAGGACATATTATAAATAAAGGAGAGGCAGTAGGTGTCATTGCAGCACAATCTATAGGTGAACCAGGAACACAATTAACAATGCGTACATTTCATATTGGAGGTGCAGCATCAAGATCTGCAACAGAATCTAGTATTCAAATAAAAAATCATGGAATTATAAAACTAGCAAATGTAAAATCAGTTATTAATTCTGTTAATAAACTTGTAGTTATTTCTAGAAATGCTGAATTAAAAATTATTAATCATTTAAATAAAATTATAGAAAGTTATAAAATACCATATGGTGCTATTATAACAAAAAAAAATGGAGTTAATGTTAAATCAGGAGAAATAGTTTCATATTGGGATCCTCATACTATGCCAATTATTACAGAAGTAAGTGGTAAAGTTAAATTTATTGATATGTTAGAAGGACAAACTATTATAAAACAAACTGATGATTTAACAGGATTAGCATCTATTGTTGTTCTAGATACTTCTGAAAGACCATTAATAGGGAAAGATTTTAGACCTATGATAAAAATTGTTAATGATAATAATGAAGATATAATAATATCTGGAACTGATATGCCAGCACATTATTTTTTACCTAATAAATCTATTATACATTTAAAAGATAATAGTTATATTAATGCTGGTGATATTTTAGCAAAAGTACCTCAAGAATCAGGTGGTACTAAAGATATTACTGGAGGATTACCAAGAGTAGCTGATTTATTTGAAGCTAGGAAACCTAAAGATTCAGCTATTTTAGCAGAAATTAGTGGTATTATTTCATTTGGAAAAGAAACAAAAGGAAAAAGAAGAATAATTATTACTCCTTTAAATTCTGATCAAAAAGCATATGAAGAAATGATACCAAAATGGAGACAGCTTAATGTATTTGAAGGAGAATTAATTAACAAAGGAGATATTATTTCTGATGGTCCTGAATCTCCACATGATATTTTAAGATTAAGAGGAGTTAATGCTGTAACTAATTATATAATAAATGAAGTTCAAGATGTTTATAGATTACAAGGAGTTAAAATTAATGATAAACATATAGAAGTAATTGTTAGACAAATGTTACGTAAAGCTACTATAACTAAAATGGGAGATTCTAATTTTTTAGAAGGTGAACAATTAGAAGTATCGTTAATTAAAATTGAAAATAAAAAATTAAAAAAACAGGGAAAAAAATTAGCAGAATATAATAGGGATTTATTAGGTATTACTAAAGCATCATTAGCAACTTCTTCTTTTATATCAGCTGCTTCTTTCCAAGAAACTACTAGAGTTTTAACTGAATCTTCAGTAGCAGGAAAAATTGATGAATTAAAAGGATTAAAAGAAAATGTCATTGTAGGAAGATTAATTCCTGCAGGAACTGGTTATACATACCATACAAATCGTATAAATAAAAAAAAAATAAATAATAAGAAAAATAATATTTCTTCTGTAGATTCAGCAGCTGCTAATTTAACAGAATTATTAAATGCTAATTCTAATTTAAATAATAGTTAAAAATAAATATATATAGTAAATTTTATAATTTATAACAAATTACTATTTTATCATAAAAAATACATATAATTATAGATATAAATAATGTTATAATACACAAACTGTATTAAAGAAAAATAATTAGTGTAATTAGAACATTAAATTTTGTAGAATTCTTTATTTTTAAATATTAAATTTATATAAAGATAATTATTAAATAAATAATTTTTATGATTTATAAAAAACATAAAAAATCTAAATTATGGTTAAAAAATAATTCTAAAGATTTATATATAAAGATGGTTAAAAAAGATATTAATAAATATAGATCAAGATCATGGTTTAAATTAAAACAAATAGATAATAAAGATAAAATTTTTAAAAAAAATATAACATTAATTGATTTAGGTTCTTCTCCTGGAGGCTGGTCAAGTTTTGCTTCATCAAAAATTGGTCATAAAGGTAAAATTATTGCATTTGATTTATTACCTATGGATTATATTAAAAACGTTAATTTTTATCAATGCAATATTTATAATTCTATTTTTTTAGATAATACTCTTAAAATATTAAATAAAACAAAAGTTAATATGATTATGTCTGATTTATCTCCTAATATTACTGGTATAAAAGAAATAGATATACCTCAGATTATGAATCTAAATGAATTAGTCTTAAAATTATGTTATTCTTATTTAAAGAATCATGGGGTTCTTTTACTAAAAACTTTTTACTGTAAGGAATTTAATAAATTTTATAATAAAGTTAATTCTATATTTAAAATAGTAAAAATTAGGAAGCCTAATGCTTCTAGATCTAAATCTAGTGAAATTTATATTGTTGCAAAAGGATATAAAAATTAATATTAAATATATTATACAGTTATAAGAGGTTACTCTTTGAAAGATATGGCAAAAAATTTAATGCTCTGGTTAGCAATTTCAGTTATATTTATATCAACTGTCCAGAGTTACAGTTTAAATTCATTAAGTAAAAAAGAAAAGATTTCATATACAACTTTTTTATCTGAAGTAAGAAAAAATAAGATTTTAAAAACTAGTATTAATGGTAGGCAGATTCATGTTTTTAGAAAAAATAAAAGTAATTATATTACATATATCCCTACATATGATCCATTTTTATTAAAAATTTTATTTTCAAAAAATATTAAAGTATTAGGCGAACCTATAAAAAAACCTAGTATATTACTATCTATTTTTATTTCATGGTTTCCAATGTTATTATTAATTAGTATTTGGATATTATTTATTCGTCAACTACAAAATAGTAGTAAAGGAGCTTTATCATTTGGTAAAAGTAAAGCTCAAATGTTAACACCAGATCAAATTAAGGTTACATTTAATGATATAGCTGGATGTGATGAAGCAAAAGAAGAAGTAAAAGAATTAGTTGATTATTTAAAAGAACCAGTTAAATTTCAAAAATTAGGAGGTAGAATTCCTAAAGGAATTTTAATGGTTGGTCCTCCAGGTACTGGTAAAACTTTGTTAGCTAAAGCTATTGCTGGAGAATCACAAGTACCATTTTTTACTATTTCAGGTTCCGATTTTGTAGAAATGTTTGTAGGTGTAGGTGCTTCTAGAGTAAGAGATATGTTTAATCAAGCTAAAAAATCTTCTCCATGTATTATTTTTATTGACGAAATTGATGCTGTAGGGAGACAAAGAGGTGCAGGATTAGGTGGAGGACATGATGAAAGGGAACAAACATTAAATCAAATGTTAGTAGAAATGGATGGTTTTAATAATAATGAAAGTGTTATTGTTATTGCAGCAACGAATCGTCCAGATGTATTAGATCCAGCTCTTTTAAGACCAGGTCGTTTTGATCGTCAAGTTATGGTAGGTTTACCTGATATTCGAGGAAGAGAACAAATACTACAAATACATATAAAAAATGTACCTATATCTAAAGAAGTAGATTTAAAAATTTTAGCAAGAGGAACACCAGGTTTTTCAGGAGCTGATTTAGCAAATTTAATAAATGAAGCAGCATTATTAGCAGCACGTAAAAATCATAATGTTGTATCTATGTTAGAACTAGAACAAGCTAAAGACAAAATTATGATGGGTACAGAAAGACGTTCTTTAGTTATGACAGAAAAACAAAAAGAAATCATTGCTTATCATGAAGCAGGACATGCTATTATTGGTAGACTAGTTCCAGATCATGATCCTGTACATAAAGTTACTATTATTCCTAGAGGAAGAGCTTTAGGTGTGACATTTTTTTTACCTGAAATTGATATAATACATATTAGTCGTCAACAATTAGAAAGTAAAATTTCAACATTATATGGGGGAAGAATAGCAGAAGAAATTATTTATGGTGAAAAAAATGTTTCAACAGGATCCTCTAATGATATTAAAATCGCAACTAATATTGCAAGAAATATGGTTACTCAATGGGGATTTTCTAAAAAATTAGGTCCTTTATTATATTTAGAAGAAGAAAGTGAAATTTTTTTGGGTAGATCAGTTACTAAAGCAAAACATATGTCAGATGAAACAGCAAAAATTATTGATCAAGAAGTAAAATATTTAATACAAGAAAATTATGAAAGAGCTTTAAAAATATTACAAAATAATATTGATATTTTACATACGATGAAAGATACGCTCATAAAATATGAAACTATAGGATCAGCACAAATTGATGATTTAATGGCTAGAAAAAAAGTAAGACCTCCAGAATGGGATAAAAAAAAATAAAATTTTAAAAAAATAAATAGTTTATGATATTTTATAAAATATAAGATTATATAAATAAATGAAATATCATAAATATTTTGATATAGATAATATCAAATTAATATTTAGAAAATTTCTTATAAATTATAATATAATAGTAAAACTAGTTTTTGTTTTAGGAAAAATTTTTGTTAAAAAATATTAAAATATTATTATTGACATAAATACAAATTTAAATGTTTTATTCAACGATACTAATTTTTTTTCTTAAAAAATTATAAATTTTTTTGTTTAAAAAAATAATTATTTTTTTTAAAAAATGAAAAAATTTTTTTAAGAAAATCAAATACTACATTAGTAGTAAAAATTATTATTAAAGGTAAAAATAAAAAATTAATAATATTAAATAATATATAAAAAAGTATTCTTATATTAATATTATAAATGAAAAATTTATATTGTAATTATTATAAATTAATATATAATTATAATTAGATAATATTTGGTTAAAATATTTTATTGGTTTTTATGTATAAATTATTGTTAATTTTATTTATTTTTGTATCACTTATATTAATTAGTATTATATTATTTCAGGATAATGATGAAATAGATATTGCATCATCATCTAGTAATACAAAATCTCCTTTTAATACAAATATGTCTAATAAAATCTTAACAAGAAGTATTATTTTTTTTGCATCTTTATTTTTTATTATTAGTTTAATAATAAATAATTTTAATGTAAAAAAATATGGGAAAACTTATATTACATCTTATAATATAAATAAGATATAAAAAAAATTTTACCGAAGTGGTGAAATTGGTAAACACGCTACCTTGAGGTGGTAGTGCCTTATTATTTGGCTTACGGGTTCAAATCCCGTCTTCGGTATTAAAAATAATATTGCATTATTTATATTTTTATAATATTATATATTATCATTAAGACGCGGGGTGGAGCAGTTTGGTAGCTCGTCGGGCTCATAACCCGAAGGTCGTTGGTTCAAATCCAACTCCCGCAACCAATACCAACATTATATTTAATTCCTTTATTAAATTTATTTTATGTTGACTTTTTATATTTAATAAAAATAAATAAATAAAATAAGTTTGTTAAATAAAAATTATATAAAAAATAATAAAAAGTTTGTAAAGTAAAAAATTATGTTACTTGTATCATCATTAAATGATAATCTAGTTCTTTAATTTTAAGAATTTAATATTTAAGGATAACTAGGATGAATAAAGAAATGTTAGCTGTTATTGAAGCTGTTGCTAATGAAAAATCTTTACCTCGTGAAAAAATATTTGAAGCCATGGAGAGTGCTTTAGCTAGTGCAACAAAAAAAAAATATGAACAAGATATAGAAGTATTTGTAAATATTAATCGTAAAAATGGTAATTTTCATACATTTAGAAGATGGTTAATAGTTAAAAAAGTAAATTATCCGACTAAAGAAATTACATTAGATGCAGCAAGAGTTGAAGATAATACTCTTAATTTAGGTGATTATATATATGATAAAATTAAATCTATTAATTTTGATCGTATTACTACACAAACAGCTAAACAAGTTATAGTACATAAAGTACGAGAAGCAGAAAAAGCTATTACTATAGCACAATTTAAAAAAAAAGAAGGGAAAATTTTACATGGTATTGTAAAAAAAGTTAATAGAGGACATCTAAATTTAGATTTAGGACATGGAGCAGATGCTATAATTTTACGTTCTGATATGTTACCTCGTGAAAATTTTAGGTTAGGTGATAGAGTAAGAGGATTACTTTTCTATATTAAAGAAGATATGAAAGAAACACAATTATTTATAAGTAGATCTAAAACACAAATGTTAATTGAATTATTTAATATTGAAGTACCTGAAATTGGAGAAGGTTTGATTGAAATTAAAGCAGTAGCTAGGGATCCTGGTTTAAGATCAAAAATAGCTGTAAAAACGAATGATAAAAGAATAGATCCTGTTGGTGCTTGTGTTGGTATGAGAGGTGCTAGAGTTCAAGCTATTTCTAACGAATTAAATGGAGAACGTATTGATATTATATTATGGAATTCTGATCTTAGAAAATTTGTTATTAATGCTATGTCTCCAGCAGATATATCATCTATAGTGATAAATAAGAAAAAACATACTATAGATCTTTCCGTAAAAAAAAATAATTTAGCCCAAGCTATAGGTAAAAATGGACAGAATATTCGTTTAGCTTCTCAATTAAGTGGATGGGAGTTAAATGTTATGACAAAAAATGATTTATATCAAAAATATAAAAAAGAACAAAATCATATTATTAATATATTTGTAAAGTATTTAAATATTAATTATGAATTATCTGAAAGAATAGTTAGGAAAGGTAAAATTTTTTCTATTAAAGAATTGCAATTAATTTCAATTAATAAATTATATAATATAACTAGAAAATTTAATTTAACAATTAATGATTTAAAAAAAATACAAGAATCAGCAAAAAAAATATATAATAATTTAAAAAAAAGTACTATTTAAATAATAAATTTATAAAAAAATTTTTAATATAAAAAATAATTAGTATATTATATAATTTTTACATTAGAAACACATTATAACTAATAAAAATTTAATTAAAAAAATATTTAAAATATATATCTAATATAGATTTTTTATATGTAGTAATATTAAAAAAATTACTATATGTATAATATTGTTAGTTTTAACACTTAATTTGTAATTAATTTTAAAATAGAGGAGTAGACAGCATGATAGATGCTGTTATAACTATAAAATTATTAGCTCATGAAATTAAAATTTCAGTCAAAAAAATAATTAAATATTTTGCTAATATAAAAATTAAAAAATTAGAACATGATACAGTTAATAAAGAAGAAAAAAAAAAACTTTTAACATATTTAAAAAATAAAAATTTTAATGAGTTAAAATCATTAACTATAAAAAAACAAAATAATAATATTACAAAATATAATAAGATTGAAAAAAAAAGAAATGATAAAAATAAAAAGTTTCCATTAAATAAAAAAAATTTTAGTCAAGAATTAAAAAAAAATAATAAATTTAATATAGTAAAAAAAAAAATAAAAAATTTTTTATCATTTAATAAAAATGATTATAAAGAAACAAATATTATTAAAAATAAAAAGTATAAAAAATTTAAAAAAAAAAATTTTTTTTATCATAATAAAAATGTAGATAAAAATTTTTTAAAAAAAAATATATATAATAAGAAAAGATTTAATAAAAATTATAAAAATAATAAAGAAGATAATAAAAAAAATTTTTATAATAATAATTATAAAAAAAATGTTTTAAAATTATATCAGAATTTTACCAAACCAATTAAAAATATCAATCGTAACATCATTATTAATGAAACTATTAGTTTAGCTGAATTATCTAATAAAATGGCAGTGAAAAGTTCAGAATTAATTAAAATTATGGTTAATATGGGTGAAAAATATTCTAATATTAATCAATTACTAGATCAAGAAACAGCTCAATTAATAGCTGAGGAAATGGGTCATAAAGTTATTTTACGTAATGAAAATGATATAGAAAAATTATTAATTAATCATGTTAATACAAATATACCTATTACAAGACCACCTATTGTAACAATTATAGGTCATGTTGATCATGGAAAAACTTCATTATTAGATAATATTTGTTCAAGTAATATTGTTTCTAAAGAAACAGGGGGGATTACACAAAATATAAATGCTTATGAAGTATTTTTTGAAAATAAAAAAATAGTATTTTTTGATACTCCAGGTCATGAATCTTTTATCTCTATGAGATTAAGAGGAGTTCAAATTACAGATATAATTATATTAGTTATTGCTATTGATGATGGAGTTATGCCTCAGACAATAGAAGCCATAAAACATGCTAAAAAAATAAAAGTACCTATTATAGTTGCAATTAATAAAATTGATAAAAAAATTTCAAATTTTGAAAAAATAAAAAATGAATTAAGTAGATATAATATTATCTCTGAAGAATGGGGAGGAGAGAATATTTTTATTAAAATTTCTGCAAAAACAGGAGAAGGTATAAATAAATTATTAAAAATTATTTTATTACAAGCAGAAATATTAGAATTAAAAGCTATTAATGAAGGTATAGCAAAAGGAATAGTAATTGAATCATTTTTAGAAAAAGGAAAAGGACCTATAGCTAATGTTTTAATAAAAGAGGGAATGTTAAAAAAAGGAAATATAGTACTTTGTGGTTGTACTTACGGTAGAGTAAAATGTTTGATAAATTATAAAGAATTAGAAATATTATCTGCTGGACCTTCTACTCCTGTAAAAATTTTAGGTTTATCTGAATTACCATATGCAGGAGATAATTTTATCGTTGTAAATAATGAAAAACAAGCTAAAGAAATAGCATTATATAGAAAAAATAAATTAAGAGAAATTCAACTATCTTATAAACATAAACAATTTCAAAAATCATTTTTAAATTTAGACAAAGAAAATATACATGAAATAAATTTATTAATTAAAAGTGATACTCAAGGTTCTCTGGAAGCTATTAAAGATACATTATTACATTTATCTAATAATAAAATTAATATAAAAATTATACATTTAGGTATAGGAGAAATAAATGAGACAGATATTTCATTAGTAATGACTAATTCTTGTAAACATATTATTATTATTGGTTTTAATATAAAAAAAAATAATATTATAAAAAATATAATAAAACTTAAAAATATTAAGATTATATTTTTTACAATTATTTATGATGTGATTAATTATATAAAAAAATATATTAAAAATCTTTTAACACCTAAATACAAAAAATTAATTTTAGGAAATGCAGAAGTTAGAAGTATTTTTACTATACCTAAAATTGGTATAATAGCAGGATGTATAGTAACATATGGTTTTATTAAACGTCA
The DNA here is from genome assembly GCF_012570145.1 of Enterobacteriaceae endosymbiont of Donacia provostii. Taxonomy (GTDB): domain Bacteria; phylum Pseudomonadota; class Gammaproteobacteria; order Enterobacterales; family Enterobacteriaceae. Next base: position 306,557 of record NZ_CP046206.1, on the reverse strand, counting down.
TAATTTAATAAAATTATTTAGAAATAATAAAATTATTTATGAAGGTGTTATTGATTCTTTAAGAAGATTTAAAGAAAGTGTAAATGAAGTACGTAATGGCATGGAATGCGGGATTAGTATTAAAAATTTTAATGATATAAATATTGGAGATAAAATAGAAATTTTTGAAAAAAATGAAGTTATAAAAAAATAATTTTTTTATATAAAAAAATATTATGGAGGTTACTTATTGTATCGTAATTTACGTATTGCATATGAATTAAAAAAACAAATAGCAAAAATATTGCAAAATAATTTAAATAGTATTAATTTTAATAAATTAACTACTGTTACAGATATAATATTATCAAAAGATTTTTCATATGCCAAAATTTTTATATTTTTACCATATAATGAAGAATATAAAAATCAAAAAAATACATTATTTTTTTTAAATAAAACAACAGAATATATTAGATATATATTACAAAAAAAGATAAGATTACGTAAAATACCTAAATTAAAATTTTATTTAGATAATTCTTTAAAGGAAGGTAATTATATTAGTAATTTAATTAAAAATATTAAATAAAAAAATTAATGTATATTTTATATATAAAATATATATTTTATGAAAAAAATGCTAAAAATTATAAAAAAACAAAATCTAGATGGTTTATTATTACTTGATAAATCTATTGGGATGACATCAAATAGAATTCTTCAGTATATTAAAATGATTTTTAATGCAAAAAAAGCTGGATATATTGGAACTTTAGATCCTCTAGCTACTGGTTTATTACCGATTTGTTTTGGAGAATATACTAAATTTAGTCAATATCTGACAAACACAGATAAAACATATTTAGTTACAGCTCTTTTAGGGGAAAAAACAAATACTGCAGATAAATATGGTTTTCTTATAAAGAAAAGGGATGTTAATGTTACTAAAAAAAATATTATTAAAAAAATAAATTTATTTAAAGGAAAAATAAAACAAAAACCCCCTATGTATTCTGCTATTAAATATAAAGGTATTCCTTTGTATAAATATGCTAGGAAGGGAATTGAAATTTCAAATTTAGAATATAGAAATATAACAATATTTCAAATTAAATTATTAAGTTTTAATAAAAATAAAATTAAATTACACATTCATTGTTCAAAAGGTACTTATATTCGTAGTATTATTGATGATTTAGGCGATCAATTAAATTGTGGAGCTCATATAATTAAATTACGTAGAATATTAATATCACATATTTCCATTTTAAATAAAAATGTTATAACATTAGAACAATTAAAAATATTAATTATGAATTATAAAAATCATCAATTAAATACTTTTTTAATTAAAAAATTGTTATTACCAATTGATTATATTATATATCATATACCTAAATTATATTTATCTGATTTATTAATAAAAAAAATCATAAATGGTGAAAAAATTAAATTAAAATCTGTAATAGATAAAATAAAAATTTTTTGTATTTTTAGAAAAAAAAAATTTAATTTTATAGGTATATGTCACATTAATGATAATGGTTACATTATAAAATGTAAATTAATGAATTATGTAAAAAATTTTTATTAATTTATATTTAATAATGAATGAGGTTAAATTATGTATTTTAATAAAGAAAAAAAAATAAAAATTATACAAAAAAATAAAATTCATCATAATGATAAAGGATCTACACAGATACAAATAGCTTTATTAACATCTAAAATTAATTATTTACATAAGCATTTTGTTTTACATAAAAAAGATTATCATAGTCGTAGAGGACTTTTACACATGATATCACAACGTAGAAAATTATTAAATTATTTTAAAAAAAAAAATTTTAAAAATTATAATACATTAATTAAAGATTTAGGATTAAGAAAATAAATAAATTTTCATTATATTTATATACTTTATAAATTTATAATTAATTAGTATTTTTTAATATAAAAATTTATTGAAAAGGTATTTATTTTGCTAAATCCGATTATTCATAGATTTCGTTATGGTAATAATACTGTAACTATAGAGACAGGAATGATAGCTAGGCAAGCAACATCTTCTGTTATGGTAAGTATTGATGATACAGCAGTTTTTGTTACTTTAGTAGTAGATAATAAAATTAAACCTGAACAAAATTTTTTTCCCTTATCTGTATATTATCAAGAGAAATTCTATGCTGCTGGACGTATTCCAGGAAATTTTTTTCGTCGAGAAGGACGTCCTAGTGAAAATGAAATTTTAATTTCTCGTTTAATTGATCGTCCTATAAGACCTTTATTTAAAAAAGGTTTTGTAAATGAGATTCAAATTATTGCTACTGTTATGTCCGTAAATCCAGAAATTAATCCAGATCTTGTTGCTATAATTGGTGCATCTACTGTTTTAAATTTATCTGGTATACCATTTAATGGTCCATTTGGTACTGCACGTGTAGGATTTATAAATAACAAATATATATTAAATCCTAATACACAAGAAATAAAAAATAGCTCATTAGATTTAATTGTATCTAGTACAAAAAAAGCTATTTTAATGGTAGAAGCAAAATCTTCTCTTTTAACTGAAGAACAAATATTAAATGCTATTATATATGGACATAATCAACAACAAATATTAATTAATAATATTATTAAATTATCTTCTAAAATAGAAAAAAAATCTTCTATATGGATTATGTCTCCTATAAACGAAAAATTAAAAAAAAGAGTAGCTTCTTTGTCTCAAGAAGAATTAATAAAAGCATATAATATTCAAAAAAAACAAGATAGAATTAATAAAATTGATTCTGTAAAATTAAAAATTTTTGAATTAATAAAAAAAGAAAAAGAATATGAAAATATTTCTTTAAATTATTTAAATGAAATATTTTATGAATTAGAAAAAAAAATTGTACGTAAAAATATTATAAAAAATAACTTTAGAATTGATGGACGTGCAAATGATATGATACGTAATTTAGATGTACGTATAGGTATTTTACCTAGAACACATGGTTCTGCTCTCTTTACAAGAGGTGAAACACAAGCATTAGTTACTGCTACATTAGGAACTAATAGAGATGCTCAACCATTAGATGATTTAATAAATAATAGAACAGATAATTTTTTATTTCATTATAATTTTCCTTCTTTTTCTGTTGGTGAAATTGGAATATTAGGTTCTCCTAAAAGACGTGAAATAGGTCATGGAAATTTAGCTAAAAAATCTTTAATACCAGTCATGCCTGATATTAATAAATTTCCTTATACTATTCGTATAGTATCTGAAATTACAGAATCTAATGGTTCATCATCAATGGCTTCTGTTTGTGGCGCATCATTAGCAATGATGGATGCTGGTATTCCTATAAAAAATGCTGTAGCTGGCATAGCAATGGGATTAATTAAAGAAAATAATAATTGTATAATATTATCAGATATTTTAGGTGATGAAGATCATTTAGGAGATATGGATTTCAAAGTTGCAGGTACTAATGAAGGTATAACAGCATTACAAATGGATATGAAAATAGAAGGAATAACTTATAAAATTATAAAATTAGCTTTATTTCAAGCAAAATTAGCTAGATTACATATTTTAAAAGTTATGAAACAAGCTATTTCTTCTCCTAGAAAAAATATTTCAGAATTCGCGCCTAGAATTCATACATTAAAAATTAATCCAGAAAAAATTAAGGATATGATAGGAAAAGGTGGATCCGTTATTAGAGCTTTAACTGAAGAAACTGATACAATTATTGAAATAGAAGATAGTGGAATTGTTAAAATTGCAGCTAAAAATAATGAAAAAATACAATTTGCAATTCGTCGCATAGAAGAAATTACAGCAGATATTATTGTAGGAAAAATTTATACAGGTAAAGTTATACGTATTGTAGATTTTGGTGCTTTCATTTCTATAGGTAATGGAAAAGAAGGATTAGTTCATATTTCTCAAATTACTAATCAACATGTTAATAAAGTAAGTGATTATTTACAAATTTTACAAAATGTATTAGTTAAAGTTATGGAAATTGATAAACAAGGAAGAATTAGATTAAGTATAAAGGCTGCTATAAATAATATTTAATTGATAAAGATGAATTTTATTAAAAAATTTATATAAATTATATAATTTTTATAAATTTTATATATTAAATAAGATTTTTATAAAAAAAAAAGTTTATAAAAAATAATTATTCAATTATAATTTATATGAAATAATAATTTTGACACTTGTAATTATGTTTAATTATTAAAAACA
>NZ_CP046206.1:0-2226 GCF_012570145.1 Enterobacteriaceae endosymbiont of Donacia provostii | reverse complement strand
AATAGTAAAGGAGGTGATCCAACCACAGGTTCCCCTACGGTTACCTTGTTACGACTTCACCCCAGTTATGAATCATAAAGTGGTAAGCGCCCTCCAATTTTAAAAAAATTGGTTAAACAACTTACTTCTTTTACAACCCACTTCCATGGTGTGACGGGCGGTGTGTACAAGGCCCGGGAACGTATTCACCGTAGCATTCTGATCTACGATTACTAGCGATTCCGACTTCATAGAGTCGAGTTGCAGACTCTAATCCGAACTAAGATATATTTTGTGAGATCCGCTTACTTTTACAAGGATGCTTCTCTTTGTATATACCATTGTAGCACGTGTGTAGCCCTGGTCGTAAGGGCCATGATGACTTGACGTCGTCCTCACCTTCCTCCGGTTTATCACCGGCAGTCTTCTTTGAGTTCCCAGCCTAACTGATGGCAACAAAGAATAAGGGTTGCGCTCGTTGCGGGACTTAACCCAACATTTCACAACACGAGCTGACGACAGCCATGCAGCACCTGTCTCATGGTTCCCGAAGGCACTAAAATATCTCTATTAAATTCCATGGATGTCAAGACCAGGTAAGGTTCTTCGCGTTGCATCGAATTAAACCACATGCTCCACCGCTTGTGCGGGCCCCCGTCAATTCATTTGAGTTTTAACCTTGCGGTCGTACTCCCCAGGCGGTCGACTTAACGCGTTAGCTACGAAAGTTATAAGTCAAGCTTACAACCTTCAAGTCGACATCGTTTACGGCATGGACTACCAGGGTATCTAATCCTGTTTGCTCCCCATGCTTTCGCACCTGAGCGTCAGTATTCGTCCAGGAGGCCGCCTTCGCCACTGGTATTCCTCCAGATATCTACGCATTTCACCGCTACACCTGGAATTCTACCTCCCTCTACGAAACTCGAGTTAATTAGTTTCAAATGCAGTTCCTAAGTTAAGCCTAGGGATTTCACATCTGACTTAATTAACCGCCTACGTGCTCTTTACGCCCAGTAATTCCGATTAACGCTAGCACCCTCCGTATTACCGCGGCTGCTGGCACGGAGTTAGCCGGTGCTTCTTTTACAAGTAACGTCAATGATAAAATATATTAGATTTTACCGTTTCTTTCTTGTTGAAAGTACTTTACAACCCGAAGGCCTTCTTCATACACGCGGCATAGCTGCATCAGGCTTTCGCCCATTGTGCAATATTCCCCACTGCTGCCTCCCGTAGGAGTCTGGACCGTGTCTCAGTTCCAGTGTGGCTGATTATCCTCTCAGACCAGCTAGGGATCGTCGCCTAGGTAGGCTATTACTCTACCTACTAGCTAATCCCGTCTGGGTTCATCTAATGGTATAAGGTCCTATATATAAAATATATATAGAATCCCCTACTTTGGTCTAATAAAAGACATTATGAGGTATTAGCTACCGTTTCCAATAGTTATCCCTCTCCATAAGGCAGATCCCCAGATATTACTCACCCGTCCGCCGCTCGCCGACAATAAAAAAAAATAAAATTCTTTCTTATTTCGCTGCCGCTCGACTTGCATGTGTTAGGCTTGCCGCCAGCGTTCAATCTGAGCCATGATCAAACTCTTCAATTTTAAAAATATAATACAAAATAAAAATCATCTAAAAATTGAATGTCCACATATATTTTCTAATAAATTATTAAAGAACAACAAAATTTTTCAAAGAAAAATTTTTTAATACATTTTAGTAAGATAACCTAGAATAATAATAAAGTCAAATTTAAATATTAAATATATTCAATATTTAATATTTTATATTTTATAACACCTCTAGGTGTTTTTACACTAACAATATCATCTTTTTTTTTGCCAATTAATGCTCTAGCAATTGGAGCATTAATTGAAATAAGATTATTTTTTAAATCTGACTCATCATGTCCTACAATTTTATAAGAAATAATTTTATTAGTTAATGTATTTAATATAGAAATAGTAGAACCAAAAATAATCTTATTATTATGTATAATTTTAGTTATATCTATAATATTTGCATTAGATAATTTAATTTCTATTTCCTTAATACGTCCTTCACAAAAACTTTGTGCTTCACGAGCTGATTGATATTCTGCATTTTCTTTTAAATCACCATGTTTTCTAGCTTCTATAATAGCATTAATAATTTTAGGTCTTTCTATATATTTTAATTTTTGTAATTCTTTATGTAATTTTTTTACACCTTGTAGGGTCATAGGAATTTGATTAATCAT